>VAZL01000505.1 GCA_005883445.1 Alphaproteobacteria bacterium
TGAAAAAAGGGCCGCGCATGAGCCGGACTGAACGCAATGTAGCCGGCAATCGAGGCCTCGGTGGAGGCGGCGAGAATGTTATCGGCGATATCGCGCAGGAACGCCGTGTTGCATTGCGCCGCTTCTTCGAACGTCAGAGGAGGAACCAAGCGGGTCTTGGTGCGTCCCGCGATCGACGCCTTGGCCATTACGGCGATCCCGCAGATCGGGATTGCCGCCTTGTCGATCTCAGCGACGGCGGTTCGCATGACCCCTCCCATGCCGCGCGACCCGTCAACCTATCCTCGGTTGGTGCGGCGGAATAGGAAAAAGCGATTCATGCCGCGTGGCCAGCCTGCCGATTGGGGCAAAGCGCGGCAGCGGCGGTCCGCTCACGGACACGTGAACGCAGGTTCGTGCACTTGGTTCCACCGCTTAGGCAGTTTGAGGCAAAACCGCGCGGGTAAGGAAGTGACGCAGCCATCAAATTTCGCTCGCGTAAGGCGGCCAAATTTCCGGCGTTGCCGCGGTTGAAGGCACGGCATTGCCGGTAGATGGCGGTTGGACCGCACATTAGGATCCGCTAGTACGGAATCCGCTGGGTCGCACCGAACAAGCTCCACGCGAGCGCAGTACCGGAGGCAAAGATGTTGGATGTCTCGAAATCCAGGCACATTGCGGATGCACAAGAACGGCCTGCATCGGAAGCCAATCCAGCGCGGCGACTCCAGATCGTGCTCGTGTTCCAAGGCGGCGGCGCGCTCGGCGCTTACCAAGCGGGTGTCTATCAGGCGCTCCACGAAACCGGGATCGAGCCGGATTGGATCATCGGCACGTCGAAGGAATTCTGGCGCCGGATGGAGCGCAAGGAATTCTGGGGTCTGGTGAACTGGCCGGGGCTCGCCGACACCGCGTCCTATTGGTCGACCCTGCTCGCCGGCATTCCGGGCTTCTTCAAACCCAACCCGCTGGCCCTGCTCGGCGCGCACTATCCGCTCGGACGGGACAGCGCCGGCTTCTACTCGACCGCACCACTGGCGAAGACGCTCACCGAGCTCGTCGACTTTGCGCTCATCGCGCGCTGCACGCCGCGGCTTACCGTCGGCGCGGCGCATGTGCGCACGAGCGAGATGCGCTACTTCGACAGTCGGGAGGCCGCCATCACGGTCGAGCATGTGATGGCGTCAGGCGCGCTGCCGCCGGCCTTTCCGGCCGTGCGCATCGATGGCGAACTCTATTGGGATGGCGGAATCCTCTCCAACACGCCGACCGAGGCGATCTTCGACGACGACCCGCGCCGCGACTCCCTCATTTTCGCCGTGCACATGTGGAACCCGATGGGACCGGAGCCGGAGAGCATCTGGGAGGTGCTTCACCGCCAGAAGGACATTCAATATTCGAGCCGCGTCGCAAGTCATATTGCGAGACAACGTCAGGTCCACAAGCTGCGCCACGTGGTCTCGGAGCTCATCAAATTGATGCCCGACGACGTCCGCAATCGTGCGGTCGTCAAGGATCTGGCCCAGTATGGGTGCCTCACGCGCATGCACGTCGTGCAGCTCCTCGCCCCTCGGTTGGACAATGAAAACCACACCAAGGACATCGATTTCAGCCCGACCGGGATTAGCCTTCGCTGGGAGGCGGGCTATGGCGACACCAGGCGCGCGCTGCAGCGGGCGCCGTGGAACGACGCGTGCGACCCGCTGGAAGGGGTCATCCTGCATCAGCTGGAGCGAGATCTCGCGCCTGCGGCCGGATGATGGCTTGCGGACTCTCGGCGCCTCACCGCGCAGACTTGAACCGACGCGCAGACTTGGACCGCGCAGACTTGGCCCGACGCCTCGATCGCTGAGAACGAATCTCGGCGCGTTTCTTGGCGCAAGCCCTGCACTTGCAACCTGCGGCCTTGATGAAGGAGTCAAAATAATCGCGGCCATAGTGATACGTGATTTCGTCACCGGGCTTGATATTCTTGATCGCCCGGATCTTGATCATGTGTTTCACGAAATAGGCTTCGGCATTCGGTCGGCAGGAATGATTGATGTAGCGCGCGCGGTTCCGGCGGTTGGAGCCGTCGATGGTCCAGCGCGCGTTGACCTCGAACATGTAGCGGGTATCGAGCTCGTCGGCGGCTTCGCTGCAAATCTTCCTGCCGCTGTAGCGAACGATGAATTGCCCCTTCTTGATTGCGACACGGGCGAAGAGACCCAGCCCAGCTTTGGATCGGCCGATCCGGAGGTGACGCGACGGTGACAGTTTCGCAGGCATGAGATTATGATATGTCCCCCAAGGCGGATCGGTTTGCGAAGCGGATCAGCAGTGCAGCGCTTGGCCCACTCACAATTCGAGCGCGACGACGCTTGCGAGCGATGGTGTGAATCAGTCCGTGCGCGCGAGAATACCGGCAAGCCGCGACGGCGCAAGGCAATACATGAGGCATTGCGGTCCGCACCGCTGCGCCTGTAACTAGCGCCTTCGATGCAAACATACGACGTCGTCATCATTGGTGGCGGGCACAATGGGCTGACTTGCGCCGCCTACCTCGGCATGGCGGGCCTGAAAGTCAAGGTCCTCGAGCGACGATCGGTGGTGGGCGGCGCGGCGGTCACGGAAGAGTTTTGCCCAGGGTTCCGAAACTCGGTCGCGGCCTACACCGTAAGCCTGTTGAACCCCAAGATCATCGCCGATCTTCGCCTCTTCGAGCAGGGGCTGAAGATTGTCGAGCGTCGCGCGCAAAATTTCCTTCCCACCTTGGACGGCCGCTATCTGCTCGCGGCCGAGGGTCGCACCAAACACGGTATCGCGAAGTTCAGTGCTGGCGACGCGGAACGATATGACGCCTTCAACCGGGCGCTCGACGCGAGTGCCGATGTGCTGCGCGAGCTCGTCCTGCAGCCGCCGCCGAACCTCGCCAACGGAACAAAGCTGGCAGCGTTGCGTGAAGCGCTCAGAGCTGGCCGGATCGGCAACCGACTTCGCCGGCTCCCGGCGGAAAATCTGCGCACCCTGCTCGAGCTGTTGACCAAATCGGCCGCCGACTATCTCGATGCCTGGTTCGGGGGCGAGCTCGTGAAGGCCTGGCTCGGCTTCGATGCCATCGTGGGGAACTATGCAAGTCCGTACACGCCCGGTACCGCCTACGTCCTGTTGCACCACGCCTTCGGCGAGGTGAACGGGAAGAAGCGTGTTTGGGGTCACGCCATCGGCGGAATGGGCGCGATCACCCAAGCCATGGCGCGCGCTGCGGCTGGACATGGCGTGGAGATCGAGACCGACGCGCCCGTTCGCGAGGTCTTGATCGAGAAGGGTAGCGCTGTCGGCGTCGTGCTCGAGGACGGACGCCTCGTGCGCGCCGGCGCGGTCGCCGCCAACGTCAATCCCAAGCTGCTTTATACTGCGATGATCCCGCCGGACGCGCTCGATCCGGCCTTTCTTCGGCGCATGCAGGGGTGGCGCTGCGCCTCCGGCACGTTCCGGATCAACGTGGCGCTCTCGGAGCTGCCGAGCTTCACGGCGCTGCCTGGACGCGATTGCGGCGATCACCACACCGCGGGGATCATTCTCGGGCCGAGCCTCGGCTACATGGATCGCGCCTATTGCGACGCGCGAACGCTCGGTTGGAGCCGCG
>VAZL01000506.1 GCA_005883445.1 Alphaproteobacteria bacterium
CGATCAGCTTTCCTCCTACATCGCGGTGAACGCCGACGGCACCGTCTCCGCCTTCTTCGGCAAGATGGACATGGGCCAAGGTCTGTTCGTCGCCATCGGCCAGATGGTGGCGGACGAGCTCGACGTACCGTTCAAGGCCGTCACCGTGATCATGGGCGATACCGCCACCAGCGTGAACCAGGGCGGCGCCTCGGGCTCGACCGGCATCCAGATGGGCGGCAAGCAGATGCGCGTGGCCGCGGCCGAGGCGCGCCGCGTACTCGTCGACATGGCGGCGGCGAAGCTCGCCCTGCCGGCCGAGGCACTCACCGTCACCGACGGCGTGGTGCACGCCAAGGACGATGCGAGCAAGAAAGCGTCCTACGCCGAGCTGATCGGCGGGCGCTATTTCAACGTCCAGCTCGATTGGAACAAGGAGTATGGCAACCCCCTCTACGCGCCGGGCAAGGCGAAGCCGAAGGACGCCAAGGACTACAAGATCGTCGGCAAGCCGATCGCGCGCGAGGACATCGCGCCCAAGGTCTACGCGCAGGAAGACTTCTGCACCGACGTCAGGCGGCCTGGCATGGTACATGGCCGCATGATCCGGCCCGCCGTCGCCGGCAGCGTGCCGGTGAAGGTCGACGAAAGCTCGATCAAGGACATCCCCGGCGCCAAGGTGGTGTGGGAGAAGGGCTTCCTCGGCGTCGTCGCCGACAAGGAATGGGACGCGATCAAGGCGGCGCAGACGCTCAAAGTGGAATGGTCGGACGCCAAGCCTCCGTTCCCCGACCAAGCCGCGCTCTACGACCACATTCGCAGCGCTGCCGTGCGCAAGCGCGAGATCGGCGGCAAGGAAGCCGGCAACGTCGACGAAGCCTTCAAGACCGCTGCGCGCGTGATCGAGGCCGAGTACGAATGGCCGTTCCAGTCGCACGCCTGCATGGGGCCGGCCTGCGCCCTGGTCGAGATCAAGGACGGCGACGTGACCTGCTGGACCGGCTCGCAGAAGCCGCATTTCGTGCGCAACGGCATCGCGCTCTCGCTCGGCGTTCCGGCGGAGAAGGTGCGCTCGATCTGGGTGGTTGGCCCCGGCTCCTACGGCCGCAGCGACGCCGACGACGCGGCGATGGATGCCGCGGTGCTGGCCAACGCGGTCGGCAAGCCGGTGCGCGTGCAGTATACGCGCGAGCAGGCGACGGGATGGGATCCGAAGGGCCCCGCCTCCATCCACCGCGCCCGTGCCGCCATCGACGCGTCCGGCAACGTCGTCGGCTACGAGTTCGTGAGCAAGGGCTTCTCGCGCATCGACGTGAACACCAACGGCGGCGCGCCCAAGGACACGCTGGCGGGCCAGCTGCGCGGCACCGAGCTCAAATCCGCCGACGGCTTCGGCGTCCCCGCCGAGTCCTACGAGTTCGCCAACAAGCGCATGGCGTGGGAAACCATCGCGCCGCTGCACGAGCGCAGCTCGCCGCTGCGCAGCGCGCATCTGCGCGATCCGGTCGGACCGCAGATCCACTTCGCCAGCGAGTCGTTCATGGACGAGCTGGCGGCGGCGCTCAACCTCGATCCCATCGAATTCCGCCTGCGTCACGTCAAGGACGCGCGCGACGTGGCGGTGATCAAGGCCGCGGCCGAAAAGGCGGGCTGGCAATCGCGGCCCTCGCCGCGCAAGGACCAAACCGGCAATAAGGTCTCCGGTCGTGGCATCGCCTATTCGCAGCGCAACGGCACCCGCTGCGCCATCGTCGCCGAGGTCGATATCGACCGCGCGAGCGGAAAGATCTGGGCGCGCAAGTTCACCGTCGCCCACGACTGCGGCCAGATCATCAATCCCGATGGGCTCAAGCACACCATCGAGGGCAACATCGTGCAAGGCGTGAGCCGCACGCTGTGGGAGGAGGTCAAGTTCGACGGAAAGAACGTGACCAGCGTCGACTGGATGACCTACCCGATCCTCGACATCACCGAGACGCCGGAATCGATCGAGGTGGTGCCGATCAACCATCCCGAGCTGCCGCCCAGCGGCGCCGGCGAGCCCTCGATCCGTCCGGTGGCGGCGGCGATCGCCAACGCGATCTTCGACGCCACCGGCGTGCGCATCCGCCGCGTGCCGTTCTCGCCCGACCGGGTCAAGCAGGCGCTGTCGTGACCTCCGCCCTCATCCTGAGGGGCGACCAAAGCGCGTTTACGCGCGTCTTCGACGCGCTATTGGCGCCGTCTCGAAGGATGGGGGCGGCCTCATGCTTCGAGACGCACGCTTCGCGTGCTTCTCAGCACGAGGCCGCGAGAGAGCGACCGGCACGTCTGGCATGGTGCGCCAGTTAAAGTTGAGGCTCGAATGATCGCGCGCTCGCTCGACGAGGCCTTGGCGGTGATCACCGACGGCTGCGTGCTGGCGGTGCCGCGCGAGGTATCGGGCGTCGCCATGGCGGCGACGCGCGCGCTCGTTCGGCGCGGCATCTGCAGGCTGCATCTGATCGCGCTGCCGACCTCGAGCCTGCAGGCCGACTTGCTCATCGGCGCCGGCTGCGTCGAGACCATCGAAACCTCCGCGGTCAGCCTCGGCGAATTCGGGCCGGCGCCGCGCTTCACCGCCGCGGTGACGTCGGGCGCGATCCGCGTCAAGGACGCGACCTGCCCGGCGCTGCATGTCGCGTTCCAGGCGGCGGAGAAAGGCGTTCCCTTCATGGCGCTGCGCGGGCTGATCGGCTCCGACGTGCTCGCGCAGCGCAAGGACTGGAAGGTCGTCGACAATCCGTTCGGTCACGACGATCCGATCGTGCTGCTGCCGGCGATCAAGCCCGACGTCGCGCTGTTCCACGCGCCGCTCGCCGATCGCGACGGCAATATCTGGATCGGCCGCGATCGCGAGCTCGCGACCATGGCGCACGCCGCGGCGAAGACGGTGGTGACGGTGGAAAAGCTTCACGACGGAAACCTGTTCGACGATCCCGCGCTCGCGGCCGGCGCGCTCGGCGGCTTCTACGTGCACGCGATCGCGGTGGCGCCGAAAGGCGCTTGGCCGCTCGGGCTTGCCGACCACTACGGCGCGGACGCGGCGCATC
>VAZL01000507.1 GCA_005883445.1 Alphaproteobacteria bacterium
GTTGCGGGATAGCTCGTCCCTTGTCTTTTTCAGCCACGATGAATTCCAGGAAACGGAGTCGGTCGGTTGTGCTGGGGTTCCAATGGGAGTGAATTGTTCCGGCTGGAACGAACAAGCTGTCCCCGGCTCTGAGCGTTACCGGCGGCTTACCTTCCTCTTGCCAAACGCCGGCGCCGGACAAGACATAGAACGTGATCGCCGCCGGATGTAAGTGTCGGGGGCTGATCCCGCCCGGCGCATATTCGGTTTCGTAGACCGCGACTTCGAGGTTCGCGGTATCCGGCAGTACCTGCTTCAGCAGAGGCGCATGGGGTATCACACCGCGCCTTTCTTCGCCCGCAGCCGGCTGCGCCTGAAGCAGGCATAGGAGTCCTATTGTCGCGATACCGATCGAATTGAAGGACGACATCTCAGCCATTCCTCGACGCAGAAACGAGCCCAGTCCCCCCACGCGGAGTTCCGCAGTTTCCCACTCAGTGTGGCTCAAAGATCACAGACAATTCCACCATCGGAGGTATAGATTACGATTCTGCAAATGGGGATACATCGGGGGGTTAAAATGAAAAAGCTACTTCTCGGAAGCGCAGCGCTGGTCGCGTTGGGCTTAGGGGCGCCGGCAGCTCTCGCTGCCGATAGGGCAGTGCCGGCTTATGCACCACCGCCGCCGCCAGTTCCGGTCTACACCTGGAGCGGCTGCTACGCCGGTGCGAACGCGGGCACGTCGACCGGACGGAGCCAGCAGACCACGCTTGGCAACACGATCCTGACCGGCGGTGGGTTGGGGGTCCCGGCACCGGCACTGACCACGGTTCCGGTTGGAAGCAGCATTGCAGGCGACCTCAACCTCTCCGGCTTCATCGGCGGCTTTCAAGGCGGCTGCAACTATCAGATGGGCATGTGGGTCGTTGGCTTCGAAGGCGACGGCATGGTGACCAACAAAGAGGGCCAGAATTTCGAAGTGGGCCTCGTGCCTTTCCTCGGCAACGGCAGGGCCAACTGGATCTCCCAGACCCAGGAGCGTTGGCTTGTCACCGCGCGCGGCAAGCTCGGCTTAGCCGGCTGGGGCTGGTTTGGGGACAAGTCGATGGTGTACATCACCGGCGGCGCTGCGTGGGCAAAAATCGACACGTCCGAGTTTCTCGTCGGCGTCCAGACCGGCACCGGCCATCAAGAGAGCAACACCCGCACCGGTTGGACGCTGGGCGCCGGCTATGAGTACGCGCTCGGCTACGGCTGGTCGATCAAGGGCGAGTATCTCTACGTCAAGTTCGACGACTACACCACGTTCACGCAGCCTCCCTTCGGCGGTTTCGGCTTGAATCTCGCGCCGCGCAGCGTCAAGCTCAATGACAACATCTTCCGCGCCGGCATGAACTACAAGTTCTGGTAATCAAGAGTCCCCCAAAGCTCTTGAGTTGAGGAAGCCCTCGGCAAGGATTGAACCCCCCGCCGAGGGCTTCCGTTTGGCTGAACGCGCACGAAATCGTGGTTCGGGCTGTTCAGCGAACGGATCGCGGACACGGGTGATCGGCTTTCCAATCCGCTGCGGCCGGACGCGCCCCGTCACTTCCACTCGCCCTCGAACAGCGGCTCGCACGCGATCTCGTGCGGTAGCTGCAGGTCCTTCAATACATCCGCCCTATGAAGCCTTTCGCGTTGCGGTGTCGAGCCGGCGCCGTGGCGGGTGTGGTATGCTGCAGGTTCCGATTGGCGCGGTCTGAGGCTGCGGGAGGACCGCATGCGACGGCGCGATTTCATCACAGGGATTGCGGTCGCGGCGATCGCACGGCCACTCGCGGCTCACGCGGAAAGATGGCCCACTCAGTTGGTGCGCATAGTCTGCCCGCTCGCGGCCGGTGGAGGAATCGACGCGACTGCCCGTATCGTCGCGGCCCGTCTTTCCGAGTTTTGGCGTCAGCAGGTCGTCGTCGAGAACAAGTCTGGTGCCAGCGGCAACATTGCAGCCGAATTCGTTGCCCGTTCCAACCCCGACGGCTACACCATCTATATCGCTACATTCCCGCATGCGACCAATAGCTACCTCTATCCCTCGCTCGGTTACGACCCGGTCGCCGACTTCGTACCTGTCACATTGATCGGCCTTTACCCGCTGATGATGGTCGTGCCCAACTCCTCGCCGGCGCACTCGGTCAGGGAATTCATCGCCTATGCGAAGGTGAACAAGCTCAGCTATGCCTCGTCTGGCCACGGCACGTCGCTGCATCTGGCCGGTGAGCTGTTCAAGCGCAGGGCCGGCATTGAAATGACCCACGTGCCCTATCGCGGAGCGGGACCCGCCTTCAACGACCTGATCCCCGGTCGCGTTGATGCCATGATCAACTTCACCGCCTCGAGCCTGCCGCTCGCGCGCCAGGGTCAGTTGCGTGCGCTCGCGGTGGCGAGCGCCCAGCGGCTCACGGTCGCACCAGATCTGCCGACCATGGCGGAGGCCGGCGTTGCGGGAGTAGAGGTGTCTTCATGGTCCGCGTTCTTCGTTCCGGCCAAGACGCCGCAGGACATCATCAGGAAAATTCACGACGATACGGTCGCAGTGCTGGCCGAGCCGGCGGTCAGAGGAAACCTTGAGCAGGTCGGCGTCGTGGTGATCGGCTCGACGCCGGATGAGCTTGCCGCCTTTCTCAGCGCCGAGATGGACAAATGGGGACACGTCATCAAGGAGGCAAACATCAGAGCCCAATGAAGCAGCCGGCAGCCTTGCCCTGGCCCGGGTTACGGCGTGATCTGCTTCTAGACGTTTCCGGACATCTCCCGCCGCGCAAAGGCGCAGCTGCCTTCGGGGCTTCTATTTTTCCAGTCCAAACACCGTTTCACCTGCCTTCATGACCAGGATCTGAGGATTTTGGATGCAGTATCTTTCCAGCGCCTTCGTATTTTCCATGAACTTTTGCATATCGATGACTGTGTTACTTCGCTTGCCGTTATAGTAGCCGCTTAACCAGATCGCGATGTTTTGAGGAGTGGTAATTTTGTAACCGGCGAATTGTTCACATGTGATCTTTTAGACGTCCAGCATGACCTGCGCCCGGGCTGCGGGAGCGGTTCCAAGGGCGAATATGAGTGCTGATACAAAACCCACAGCCTTTGTCATGACCTTCTCCTCGGCAGCCGAAGCTTGATCAGCAGCGATCATCGGCCTGCCCCCACA
>VAZL01000062.1 GCA_005883445.1 Alphaproteobacteria bacterium
GTAGAACGTGCCCGCATGCCAAGTGACGGCGATCGGCACGTTGCGCAATTCAGTCAGGGTGTGAACGCGCGAATCCTTCCGCACCATGATCGCGCCGGTACGCACCGTGGCGTCGAGCCCGATGATCTTGCCCTTGCCCAGCCGCTGCACGCGCTCGATCGCGCCCCATTCGCATACGGGGTAGACTTCGAGCGCGCCGTGCTGAAGCTGCGTCTCCTTCCAACGATGAGCAAAATCCTTGACACGGCCCTCGGCGCCTTTGGGATTGTCCTCGTGATAGACGACGTCGAGGCCTTCTTCGGCGAAGAAGCCTTGCTCGACCGCGACCCGCCAGGGACGGTCATGGGCATTGCTGTCGCCTTGGAGACGGATGGTGCGCGCCATGGGGATACCAGCAGGCTTGATCCAACGAAGGCAGCGAACCACGTTATGCCCTGAATTTCATGCAGCCACAACAGAGCAGGCGATGGACACGGCCTACGCTCTGCTCTTTGCAGCGCAGATGGGCCGAGCGCAATCAATCGCGGCTGGTGGTTTGCCGCCGCCGTTTTCCGACGCACGACCGATGGGCTCCGCGCTCTATTTCATGGTGACGCCGACTGCACCGGTGCGCCTTCACCGCATCCGCAATGATCAGCTCTACCACTATTACCTCGGCGATCCGCTCGAGGTCTTGCTGCTGCGCAGCGACGGCACGACCGACCGCGTCGTCGTCGGGCCGAACCTGCGCGGCGGGGAACACCTACAGCTCTTCATCCCCGGCGATACGTTTCACACCGCGCGGGTGATGGGGCGGCGCCGATGGTTCCTTGGCGCCAGCACCGAGTGGCCGGGCGTGGTGCCCGCCGACGTGGAGACCGGCAATGTCGAGGAACTGGCGGCGAAGTATCCATCGATTGCCGCTGACCCGCGCGCCATCGCGGCCTCGGTCCGGCACGACCGAGGTTCGGCTTAGGGAGCGAGCGGCGAGCCCATTTTCCCCGCTTGCTCTACCAGCCACGCGCGGTAGCGCGCGAGCGGCGTGACGCCGGTTAGACCGCCGCAGCCTTCGCTCAAAGCCGGGCCGGTCGACCAGCTCACCACACCGATCACCGCTAGCGCGCCGCCGACGTCGCGATAGACCGGCGCGCCGGAGTCGCCGGTGCAGGCGCCGAGTCCGGCGCGCTCGCCTTTGGTGGCGGGGTCGGCGAGCCTGATTTGCAGCGTTCCGGGTTGACCGGTGGCGACAAGCGTCGCGGCGCGCACCGTGCCGCCAGTCTTGCCGTCGCCATGCACGGCAACGCCATAGCCGGCCACCACGAAGCGGTCGCCGGCGGCGACCGAGCCGCCTGCCGGCGCCAGCACCGCGGGAACGACCTTGAGCGGCGCGGCGAGTTTGGCGAGCGCGACGTCCGCGGTGACGCGATGGCGCAGCACCGCATTCACGTCGAAGTCCGGATGCCGCGCGATGATCGCGAGGTCTTTGAGCGCGGGCTGCCGTGTGCCATCGAATTCGACCAGCTTGTAGTTGGCGCCTGGCAGCACGCAATGCGCCGCGGTGAGCACGAGCTCGCGCCCGAGCGCGACCCCCGAGCAGAACGTGCCATGCGAGCCGGTCAACATGACGACCGCTCGTCCCGCACCCTCGCTCGTCGGCGGTGCGCCGCCGACCATGGCGGTGCCCGACGACGCAAGCGCGCAGACGCAGCCGAGAACGATCGCGATCCGGATCATGGCTCCAGGGGTGACCCCAGTCTCGCTGCCGTCTCCAGGATCCAGTAACGGTAACGCGCGAGCGGGATGACCCCAGTGACGAAGCCGCAAACGGCTTCGCCGTCGGTGCGCCCCGACCAGCTCACGATCCCGACCAGGGCGCGGTCTCGCTCGTCGAACACCGGCCCGCCGGAATCGCCGTTGCAGACGCCGAAGCCGGCGGTTTCGCCGAGCTTCCGCGGATCGGTCAGGCTGAGTTGCTGGGAGCTTGGCCGGTCGGTTGCGACCAGCGTAACCGCGCGCAGCTTGCCGGCGGTCTTACCATCACCTTGCACGCCGACACCGAAGCCCGCGACAATGAACCGGTCGCCGATCGAAGGCGGCGCCCGGCGGTCGCTGAACGCGGCAGGCGCGAGATTCGCCGCCAGCGGCGGCGCAAGCTTGACGAGAGCCAGGTCGGGGGCATCGGCCCGTAGCGAGAACTGCGGGTGGGGAGTGACGCTCGCGACGTCCTTCACCACGGTGCGGCGGCCGTCGAACGCCAGCAGTCGATATTTGCCGTTGCTCAGCACGCAGTGTGCGGCCGTAAGCACGAGATCGGGTGCGATCGCGACGCCGGTACATAAGCTGTGTCCGCCCACGATCAGCACCACGTGCCGCGCGATCGCTCGATCGGCGAAGGGTGCACCCCCGACGATCGCCGCGGCGGGCACAGCTGGCAATACGAGGCAGGCGAGAGCACCGAGCGCGAACCACGGCCCGCACTTGCTTGGCGCTGAAAGAGCCATCGGAGCGGACCCTAGACGAGCGGCGTTCCCGGTCGATCGAAGCCAAAGCCGGGCATAACGAGCCCGTGTTCGACGGGATCGTGGGATGGTCGGCACCTCATTGCCGCGACACGCCGTGTCGGTCACGCTCTTTCTTTGGAAAGAACATTTGCTCGACTTCGTTGTGGATGCGCACGAGCCATGCTTCGGCGCGGGCCGCGCGATCGCGAAAGTGTGCGGCCTCGGCCTCGGCTTCCCTCAATCGCTCTTCGGATGCTCGAAGTTGAAACGAGAGCTTATGAGCCAAGTCCATGGCGCGCTTGCAGTCTTCGTTCGCCATGTCCGCGGCCTTCTGCAGCATGGCCACAATCGTGCGCCCGGAGTCATCGGCGATGATACCGGTATCGTGTTGCCCTTTAGGCGCAGGCGCAAACGGGACAATGGTACCTGCTTTGTCGGGAACATACGCACTCATCGCACTCACTCCGCCCATGGATGATCGGCTGTTGCAAAGCGTACCGTAGTCTCTGGTGCAGAGCCGGCGAAAATTGGGCCTTGCGGTGACAAAGATTCGAGCTGTGGCGGCAGGATCACGCACGAACGGGCCCAAACAATGCAGGCTCGTCGCGGTCGAGTGCTTCGGTTGTGAGGCAAACGCCGATGGCGGGAGCCCGCACGTGCATCGCGCCGGTTGCGCGGGCGCGGTCGAGCACGTTGTGGATGGCAGGGTGGTTTCGCTACCGAGCCGTTGCTGCGCCCCGCCTACGAGGCGGTTGCCAGCAGCATGCCGGCTGAATTGGGGATTTCGACCTCGATCTCGAGCGTCGAGACGCTCTCGCCGCGATCCATCCGCACCTGAACGTTCTCGCGCTCGACCGTAATATGCTTGGTGAGCGCGGCCAGGATTTCTTCTCGCAGAATGGCGAGCAGGTCGGATTGGCCGCGCGCCGCCCGTTCATAGGACAACAGTATCTGAAGCCGTTCGCGCGCGACCGGGGCGGAGCCGCGACGCCGGAACAGGTTGAAGACGTTCATGCCGCTCTCCGTCCGAACAGCTTGTCGAGCAGACCCTTGCGGTCGCTGGGTATCGACATCGGCACGTCGTCACCCTTGAGCCTGCGAGCGGCATCGAGATAGGCGCGTGCCGCTGCGCTTGCTGCATTGTTGAGCGTGATCGGCGAGCCGAGATTGGAAGCGCGCAGCACCTCCTCGCTTTCCGGAATGATGCCGAGAAGCGGCGTGGAGAGGATATCGAGCACGTCCTCGATATTGAGCATCTCGCCGCGCGCCGCGCGCTGCGCGTCGTAGCGCGTGATGAGCACGTGTTTGTCGATGCGTTGACCCTTCTCTGCCTTCTCGGTCTTGGAATCGAGGAGCCCGATGATGCGGTCGGAGTCCCGCACAGACGATACTTCCGGATTGGTCACGATGACGGCTGTATCGGCAAATCGCATCGCAAGCGTTGCGCCGCGCTCGATGCCGGCCGGGCTGTCGCAGATGATCCAGTCGAATTTATCGCGCAACTCCTTGATCACACCCGCGACGCCTTCGTCGGTCAGAGCATCCTTGTCGCGGGTCTGCGAGGCCGGCAGCAGCCACAGCGTCTCCAATCGTTTGTCGCGGATGAGCGCTTGTGAAAGCTTCGCGACCCCTTGGATCACATTGATGAAGTCGAAGACGACGCGGCGCTCCGCCCCCATCACCAGATCCAGGTTGCGCAGCCCGACGTCGAAATCGACCACCGCGACCTTTTGCCCGGCTTGCGCCAGCGCGGCGCCGAGCGCGGCAGTGGACGTCGTCTTGCCCACGCCGCCTTTGCCGGACGTGACCACGAGGACCTTGGCCATGCTTTCAATCTCCGCCATCTTTCAATCCAACGCTGCTATCGCAAGGACGCGGTTTTCGAGCCAACATTGCGCCGGGCGGCTGCGGAGGTTTGCGTCCATTTCCTCGGCCGTCCGGTAATAGCCGTCGATCGAGACCAGCTCGGCCTCGTTCTTGCTGCAAAAAATCCGCGCCCGCGCGTTGCCCGCCGACCCGGCCATGGCCCGGCCGCGCAGCGTCCCGTAGACGTGGATCGATCCGCCGGCGACGACTTCGGCCCCCGAAGCGACCGAGCCGAGCACGGTGACATCACCGTTCGGGAAAATGACGGATTGACCCGAGCGGATCGGGCTTTCGATCAGCAATGAGCTCGGCTCCTGGCGTCGGGGCGGCCGTGCGGTGGCGACGCCTTTGTCGGAGGGCGGCACAACCGCCTCACCGGCGGCTTGGCGTCCCCGTTTGAGCACCGGCGGCAGCGAGGGGTCGAGCACGTCGGCCTCGGTGCCCTCGAGAGCCATCACCCTTATCCCGCGCTCGGTTAATTGCGTGATCAGCTCGCCGATTTGGGATTCATTGAGCGCAACCGCCGCGAGGTCGAGGATGATCGGTCGGCCGGCGAAAAATGCGGGTGAGGTTCGACTGCGTTTGTCCAGTGTCGTCAGCCAGTCGGTGATCGGCGCCGTCGGGGAAAGGACGAACGCCATGAGCGAGCGGCCATGGAGGCGCATGGCTCCTTGCGGTCGAACGGCAATCGCGGTTGTCACACGGAGCCCCGAGGATTTTGCGGCTGGCCGATCCGATTAGCGCGCTCCGTAGTTAATGGTGAGTTAACGGCGACGCATTTAATTGGCGTCGCTGCCGCAAGCGCGCGCGATGATCGGTTGCAACTCCTTGTGCTCGCTTTAGGGGCTGACCGGTCCGTGCCGACTCGATATCCTGCCGTGCACTCAGGCCTTCATTGCCGTGGCCGGCTTGCCATTATTGTGGCATGCGATACCAGAGGTGGAGCGATGTGGACTTCTCGGCGCGAGTTCGTGAAAGGGGCTACCGCGAGTGGCATCGCGCTCAGCCTGTCGCGTTTGGCTTTAGCTGAGGAACCTGGATTTGCGGCGCGCGAGACGCTTCCCGGAAGACAAGCCTGGAACCCCGCTGCAACGGGCGCGGGCCGCATCGACGGCGTCGCCAAGGTCACTGGGGCCAAACTCTACGCGTCCGATTTTCGCGCTGCCGATCTTCCCGGCTGGCCGGCGAATACCTCGCATGCCATGCTCATTCGCGCGGCGGACGCGACGCACGTTTACGACGGCCTCGACCTTTCGCGCCTGAGCGGCGCGTTGAAGCCTGTGGTGGTGGTGACCGCCGCCGACCTCGCGCGAACCGGCATGCGCGTTCCCGAATTCTATGCCGGCGACCTCCTTTGCCCGGTGGGCAAGACGCCGCTCTATCTCGGGCAGCCGGTGGCGCTGTTGATCTTCGAGGATTTCGACACCTTCGATCAGGCGCGGCTCGCGCTGCGCGACGAAGCTGTCCTGAAGTTCGGTAAAGAAACCGGCCCGGTTAAGATGCCGAACTACGGCGCGTTTCGTTTCACGCGCGTAGGCGGCCCGACCCCCGACGCGCTCGATGTCTACTCGCCGGTCAAGAACGGCTGGGTTAGTCCAGGGCGTTTCGAGGACAGCGGGCGCCCAATATGGGCGCGCCTCCCGATTCCGAGCGGGCAAGATTATGCGGAAGCCGCGAGCTATGGCGAAAAGATCCGCGCGGAACTCGCAGCCAACAATCCGGCACTGTTGGTGCTCGACCGCGAATTCGAGACGCAATCCGTCGATCCGATGTTTCTCGAGCCGGAAAGCGGCCTTGCCTGGTACGACGCGCGCCGCAAGAACCTCGAACTCGTCGTCGGCGTGCAATCGCCTTACGAGGCCGCGGAATCCGTCGCCTATCTGCTCGGCAATGCCCAGGCGGCCTTCAAGCCGGCACGCATCAACAACAATTTCGCCTATTGCGGTGGCGGTTTCGGCGGTCGCGACCATACGCCGTTCCCGCTTTACGTCGCACTTGCGGCAGTGTTTTTCCCGAACCGTCCGGTGCGGCTCGCGAACAACCGCTTCGAGCAGTTTCAATTGGGCATCAAACGGCACGCGTTCAAAATCCGAACGCGAATAGGTGTCGATCGGGCGACCGGCAAGATGGTCGGATTTGCCGCCGATCATGCATTGGATGGTGGAGGTCTCGCCAATTTTTCGGGCCAGGTGGCAACCGTCGGCGCCAACGCCGCGCTTGGCATTTACTACGTCCCAAAAGTCGATGTGACGACGTATGCGTTCCACTCGCGCGGCGTGACCGCAGGGTCGATGCGCGGCTACGGAACGCTGCAGACGATGACCGCGCTCGAAGTGCTGGTCGATGAGATCTGCACGGCGCTGCCGCTTGACCCGATCGAGTTCCGCCGCCGCAACGCGCTAGCGACCGGCGGCCGCACCATGGCGGGAAACCCCTACATCGTGTCGATCCGTACGCCGGAGATCCTGGATAAGCTGGAGCAGCATCCGATCTGGAAGGAGCGCGCCGAGCAGAAGGCGCGCGGACAGCAGGCGGGATTTCTCGTCGGTACCGGCATCGCTTGCGCGACCAAGGACTACGGCACCGGAGGCGACGGTACGCTGGCATCCGTCGAACTCACGCCCGACGGCCGGATCACCATCCATTGTGACTACGTCGAGATGGGCACCGGCATTGGAACAGCGGTAGCCAATCGGGTCGCAGCGCATCTTGGTCGGGTCGCTGACCAAATCGCTGTCGCGCAGGTGGACACATTTGGTCCGCTGGCGCTCGTGACCTCCGGCGACTCCTACACCATGAAGCAGAAGACGCAGGATGCGGCGGCGCGCAATCCACGCTGGGTGCCTGCGATCAGTACAGCCAGCACTGCCTCGATCGGCGCCCATGTTGGCACACACGCGGCGGCCGAGGCCGCGCGTATCGTGTTCCGCTTCGGTCTATGGCCGGCGGCGCTCGAGTTGTGGGGCATCGCGCCGAACGATCCCAAGGCCAGCGAATGGAAGACGGCGCGGTGGAAAGACGGGCAGCTGATCATGCCGGGGTTGCCGCCACTCGCCTTGCCGGCGGTCGCCGCAAAGGCGCATGCGCGCAACGGCGTGACCGGAGCGATGGCGCACGCGTTCAACCGCTGGGCATGGTCGCAGGCGACTTTCTCGCTCAACGGACAGGCGTGGACGGCCGACATCGATGCGCTGGCGGTGCGCCGGGGCTCGGGCAAATACGTTCGCGTCGATCGTTCCAACGTGAAGTTTCCGCCCACCGACTTCAACCGGATCGGACAAAGCTACACGTCGGGGTGCGGGCACGTGATGCGCATCGAGATCGATCGCGCGACCGGCGCATTGCGGATCGCAAAAGCATACAGCGTGCTGGAATGCGGTCAGGCGTTGGTCCCGGAGGTCGTGATCGGACAGGCACAGGGCGGCTTCGCAATGGGCGTTGGCTATACGTTGCTCGAGACGCTCCCGCTCTACGAGGACGGACCCGGCAACGGGAAATGGAACCTCGGGCAATACATCGTCGCACGCGGGTCGGACCTGCCGCTACACAACCTTGAGATTGAGGTGCTGCCGCCAGTGGATGAGAACGAAAGGCCCAAAGGCATGGCGGAAGTGGTGATGGTCCCGGTCGTCCCTGCGCTGCTCAACGCCATCTACGACGCCATCGGTCACCGTTTCCAATCCTTGCCGGTGACCCAAAAGATGATCAAGGGAGCACTCAAGTGACGATGCTGACCGTCACCATTAATGGACGCGCTTACGGCCCGAGGGAGGTGCGCGACGAATTGTCGATGAACGATTTTCTACGCGAGTATCTCGGGATGACCGGCACCAAGTTCGGCTGCGGCGCCGCGCAGTGCCTGAGCTGCGCGGTCATCATCGATAACCCTGACGGGACGAGCCACACGATGCCAACCTGTGTGGTTTCGGCGATGAACTTCAATGGCAAGGCCATCCGCACAATCGAAGGTCATGCGAAGGACGGCGAGCTTTCTGTCCTGCAAAAAGCCTTCATCAACCATTTCGCGTTCCAGTGTGGCTATTGCACCCCTGGTTTTGTCAACGAGGGGCAGGTTCTGTTGGAGCGTTTAGCGAAGAAGCCGGTGGCGCGTGTCGATCTCGAGAAAACGATCGCCGAGGCGCTCGACGGTCATCTGTGCCGTTGTACCGGTTACATCAAGTATCACGAGGCTGTGCGCGACGTGATTCTCGCCGATCCAGGACGCTATCTGTCGCGGGACTAGCGAGGCTTGACTCGCCCATCTTGGCCATCGGCCGCCTCCCGCGATGCTGGCGATGTTGTGATAGGTGAGTGCCCTTGAGGATGAATTCGGAGATGCGGATCAAAGTCCTCGTTGCGCTTGCGGCCCTACTGACCGGCACGCCGACCCTGGACGGCGTTTCCGAGCAATCGGTCAATCTGGCAACACCCGAGAGCTTCGCCTCGATCGCCGACACAGCGGCGCGATCAGCGGCAATGTTTACCGAACTTGGCAAAGTGTTGACCCATCCGCGCTGTGTGAACTGCCATCCAGCCGGCGATCACCCCCACCAGGGCGAACAGGGCCGGCTCCACCAGCCGCCGGTCGAGCGCGGTGCCGATGGTCATGGTCTTCCCGCCATGCGTTGTTCGAGCTGCCACCAGCAGGCCAATTTCGATCCTGCCCGCATCCCGGGACACCCGGAGTGGCATCTCGCACCACGTGAAATGGCATGGGAAGGCAAAACGCTCGGTGAGATCTGTGCACAGATCAAGGACCCGGCGCGTAATGGCGGCCGGTCATTGGAAGAACTCGTTCATCACATCGGCACCGATACTCTCGTCGGCTGGGCCTGGGCGCCGGGATTTGGCCGCCTGCCCGCGCCCGGCACGCAGAAGCAAGCGGGAGCGCTTGTGGAAGCGTGGGTGAAAGCGGGAGCAGTGTGTCCGAACTAGGTGATCGGGATGAGCGGACCGTGCCGCAAACGGTAGCTGTGTTCTGCCAATTCGACTCGATCGTTCAGCCTTCTCACTGGACGTCGGCGAGCGAAGTGGGGCCCGATCCCGGCGTGATCAAGGTCGGCCATTGCTTCGAGCCGAACGGCACGGCCGGCGGAAGAAACGCCTTCATCCCGCGCTTCTCGTCCTCGGCGATGATTGCAGCGCGCGCATCGCCGCCCATCAGCTCGTAATCCATCAGGTGGTAATTGCCGAAGAATAACGCGCCGACCGAGCGATCGGCGATGATGCGGGTGAGCGATGTGAGCATATCGTCGGGCGTCGTCGTGAACGAGATGGTCTCGATCAGCATCAGCCGATCATTGATCGCTTCCGGTCCGAAATATTGCGCCAGCACGCTGAATAAGATGTTATTCTGCCGCGCCACATAGATGGTGTTGCTGGCGGCGTAGGTTTTCTCCCAATCGCTGCCAAGCATCGTCTTCCATTCCCCAATCACCTTCATCCAATGACCGACTTGGGTTTGCGCCGCCCAGGCGATATTGCGCTTGAGTAAGGGGCTCTGCTTCTTCGAGAATTCTTGCAGGGCGGCGAAGGAGATCGAGCCTTTCGCCAGACAATCGTCCATAAACGCGACGTTATTCTCGAGAATGATACGACTGTTATCCCGCCAGTCCGCCGGGATGGGCGTCGCGTCGAGCCCGTCGAGCGCCGACTTCATGCGTGCGCGATAGGCGGCCATTGAGCTGCGCCAGGATTGATCGGCGGCATTGTCGAGATAAGGCATCACGATCTCGGTCAGCGCCATCGTGCTGTGACCTACCGATTTGAGCAGTTGGTACACGATTGGCACGGAAGGGGCCTCGAGCGGGGCCATGCCCGGCCGATAGAGGATGAACCGGCCACCCGCGCCCGAGAACAGGCCTAGGATCACCGGATGCTTGCTCAGCATATTCGCTTGAAGGACCCTAGCCGCGTCGTCATAAAGCTCGAACATCATGCTATTGAGGACCAGCACGTTCTTGGTGGCGGTATCTGCGGGGCTGGAGACGGTTCGACCCTCGATTGGTCCCATGTAGGACGGCAGGCCTTGAGCGCTTGCCGCTGAGCCGAGTCCCAGCAGCACGATCGAGGTTGCATAGATGTAGCGGCTCAGAAGCGAATCCCTTTGCATATTTTCCCTCTTAGGTACCCATCTGCTGTGAACGCACGACGAGAGCGGAGTCGACCGCCCGCATTAGTTATTCGTCGTGAGCGGAAATATTAACTTCCAATCGGTCGACGAACTCAAGCAACCCCGACCGCTCAGTGCCCGATCTCGCGACCATGCGGGTCGCATGCGCCACGGGAGACGAGGAAGATCGGGCCTTCTCCCAAAGTGTACCGCGGAGGCCGCTCCGACCGCTAGTCTTTAATGTGGCAGTCGGGTCACGTCTTGATCAGCATTCCACATTGCCTCTTGAGACAATAGGAAGAAGCGCTGACCAATCAAAGTTTGACGCGCAGGAGGTGGGCAAGTTCGCCGATGATGCCACGGCGGAACAGCAGCACGCAGACGACGAAGATCACGCCTTGAACGACGAACACCCATTGGCCGATTGTGGTCAGGTAGTTCTCTAGCGTGACCATGAAGAAAGCGCCCGCGACCGGCCCGAAGAGAGTGCCCAGTCCGCCGACCAAGGTCATGAGAATGACTTCGCCGGACATCGGCCAGTCGACGTCGGTCAACGATGCAAGCTGAAAAACAAGCGCCTTCGTCGCCCCTGCTACTCCCGCGAACGTCGCCGACAGTACGAAGGCGACAAGCTTGTACCGCTCGCTCCTGTAGCCGAGCGAGATCGCGCGCGGTTCGTTCTCGCGTATCGCCTTGAGCACTTCGCCGAAGGGCGAGTTGATGATGCGATAGATCAACAGGAAACAGCCGAGGAAAATGACTAGCACAGTGACGTACATGTTTGTTTGATTGGCAAGATCGATGATCCCGAACAGCTGTCCGCGCGGCACCGCCTGGATGCCGTCCTCACCATGTGTGAACGGCGCCTGAACGGCGAAGAAGT
>VAZL01000063.1 GCA_005883445.1 Alphaproteobacteria bacterium
GCGCGAAAGATCACGTCTGCCTTGAGGATTTCGGCGTCGGCCCCATCGATGCTCGCGCGCCACCATGGGTGCCACACATCGTTGAGCAGGAGGATGCCGCCGGCCGGCGACTCGGCTTCGACCACCACTTCGGTGTTGGCATAGCGCAGCAAGCGCGCGCTGCCGACCGTGCCGGCGGCCGCGCTGCGCGAGAATCCGATCGGCGCCTTCTTGAGCAGCACGGTGCGACGCGGATCGACGCTCGGCCAGCCGGCGCGCAAGAGCTCCTCGAAATTGGCGAGGCGCCAGTCCGTGAGCAGCATCACCCGGGGCAGCGCGCGCGGGTTCTCGTAGACGTAGGCATCCTTCGTGCGTGCGATGAAATTGAGATCGCCGGGCGTGAGCGAGGAGTCGATCTGCTCCACCGGCGCGCCGGTGGCGATAAAACGCACGCCGAGGAGATCGGCGAAGGCGGAACGGTAGGAGGGATAGAGCGGCGAAAACACGCGCTGGCTCGCAACGGCGACGGTGTCGCCCACGTGCGTCGCCTCCTCGAACCAGCGCAGCCGCAGCGGATTGTGGCCGAACACGTGATCGAAATCCTGCGCGAGCGAGAGGTTTGGCCAGTGATATTCGATCCCGATCAACTCCACGCGGTCGCGCCGGTCAGGCGCGGCGGCGCCGGCGAGCCGCGTCTTGAGGAGCCGCACCGTCTCGTCGTCGGTGTTCGAACGCAGCGCGTCGAATCGGGCGGGCGGCAGCGCGGTCGAAACATGCGGAGCGTTGTTCCAGCCGAGGTCGAGCGCCATGAACGTCGCGATCAGCGCGACGGCGGCCACGGGCGAGCGCGCGTCGAGCCGACGCGCCAGCACGAGAACCGCGACCGCCGCCGCCGTGAAGACGACCGCGGTCGCCACGGGAACCAGCGCCGGCCGAATGCCGACGACGGAAGCGGCCAGCGCCAGAGCGCCGGCGATCAGTGCGATCGCGCTCGCGATCTCGAGCGCCCGCTGCAAGCGCGTGGCCGGCGCCACGGTGCCGGTGAGCCAACGATGGACGAGATAGCCGGCGATCACCGCGATCAAGGCAACCAGCACGAAGGTGGCATCGGCCGGACGGCGATAGAGCGCCACGTCGGGTAGCAGGTCGTACATCAGGTGGAAGGCCGGCGTATACGCGCCGAGCGCGTAGAGCAGCATGAAGGCCGCGGCGATGGTGAAGAACCTGATCTCGCCCGCCCAGGCGAGGCCGCGAATGAGGCCGAATGACACCACGGCAAGGAAGGTCAGCGCGCCGGCGTAGACGAGCGGCATATTCTGGGAGAGATAGAGCCCCGGCGATCCCCAGGCGGCGTCCCAGATCGAGCTCTCCGGCGCCCAGTAGTCGATGCTCGGGTCCATCGCGCCGAAGAGATCGGCAAAGGCGAATTGCAGCAGGTGCACGGGGTGGATCGAGCCGGCCGCGGCGGTCGCGAAGCTGACCTCGGGACGGTTCGAGCGCGCCGCCAGCAGCGTGGTCATGATGATCGGCACGGCGGCAATGAGCGAGCCGCTCACCGCAACCGCGGCCAGCGGCTTGATGCTCGCGCGCACGCGCGCGAGCGTCGCTTTGCCCGCCACCCAGTGCGCCAGCACAAAACCGGCGAGCACGTAGAGCGACAGCAAGGCGACCTGATCGCGCCCGACCGCCATCAGCCCGCCGACCGCGCCGGCCGCCAGGCCCACACGCCACGACGAGCGCTCGAGCGCGCGCGCCAGCAGCCAGAGCGCAAGGGGCAGATAGGCCAGACTGACGACCTGACCGGTGTGCTGAATGCGCGCGCTGGCCGAACCGCCGAGCGCGAATGCCATCGCGGCCACGAGCGCGCCGCCCGCGTGCCAGCCGCGATCGCGGAACAACAGGATGATCCCGACCGCACCGAGGAACAGATAGGCGAAGGTCACGGCGTCGAAGGCACGCAGGCTGACCGCGGCATTGAAGGCAGCCAGCAAGACGTAGAGCGGCGCGAACAAGAGCGACTGTGGATCGGAAATCTGCGGCCAGCCGGCAAAGACGTTCGGCGACCACCACGGCCATTCGCCGCGCGCCAACGAGCTTGCGACGAATTGCACCTGCGGAAAGAATTGCGATTTCGCATCCCACGGGATCGTCACCTCGCCGGAAAGCCACGGCCAGACCGGCAACAGGAAGACGAGCAGGAAGATCGCGACGGTGACGGCGAGTGGAACGCGCGCCGCCGAGGCCGCCGCTCGCCCAGCGCCTGCGAGCCACGGCTTGGCGTGATCCTCGACCAGCGCTTGCGCCGGCTCGTCGCGCCAACGAGACGCGCGGTCGCGGCCCGCCGCTAGCGGCTGCCCACTCCTCAGGTCCATTCCCTTTTCCGCCTCATCGGGTGCGGCATTGGACGCAGCATAGCCGCTCGGCGACGCGTCTTCTCCGCGAAGATGTCGCACCGCGGGGCGGGCGGGCTCGCGCGGTGGATCATCATGCCGGCGCGCCCTATCATGGCGCGAGAGCCCAATGGAGCGCCCAGCCCATGACGACCCCCATGCTGCCCCGGGAACGCTGCGATTATTCGGCAATCGTCGACCGGCCGCCGCTCAAACTGCCCGGCAATGCGCGGCTCGCGTTCTGGACCATCGTCAACTACGAGGTATGGGACATCGGGCGGCCGATGCCGCGCCAAGTCCTTCCGGCGCCCACGGGCGTGCCGCTGCTTCCCGACGTGCCGCACTGGAGCTGGCACGAATACGGCATGCGAGTGGGCGCCTGGCGCTTCTTCGAGCTTTACGAGCGGCTCGGGATCAGGCCCACGCTCGCCATCAACGCGCGCACCTGCGAGGACTACACCCGTGTCGCTGAGGAAGCGAAACGCCTGCGCTGGGAGTTCATGGGCCATGCCTACGATCAAATCCCGATTCACAAGGTCGAGGATCAGGCCGCGATGATCAATCGGTCCATGGACATCCTCGAGCGCTTCACCGGCAAACGTCCCGTGGGATGGTTGGGACCGGGCCTGACCCAGACGCTGGAAACGCCGGAGCTCTTGGTCAGCGCCGGCGTGAAATATATCGGCGATTGGGTCTATGACGACGAGCCGACCGTCATTCGCACCGCCAAAGGGCCGCTGGTCACGTTACCTTACACGGTCGAGATCAACGACATCGGTATCATGATCATCCAGCACCACGAGAGCGAGCATCTCGCCAAGCGGGCGATCGACCAGTTCGATCGCCTCTACGCCGAGGGGAAGAGCCGCGCCAAGATCATGGCGCTGGCGATCCACCCCTATATCAGCGGCCAACCGCACCGCATCAAATACCTCGAGGCGATTTACGATCATGCGCGCCGCTTCGAGGGCGTGCTGCACTGGAACGGCGCCGAGATCCTCGACTGGTATCTCGCCGCCGCCAAGGCCGCAAAGACCGGATTCGCCGCCTAGCGCGCACGCGGCCCAAGGCTCGCGGGCTTGAGCTTGGCAGAGCCGCGCTTCCTGCGGATAAATCGTTTCAAATCAATTACTTGAAAACCACGGACGGCCCCCCTCGGGGCCGGCCCGTGCGCTGCCTTAGCCCGAACATGTCTTTTAATTAAGTGGTCGGGCCGGGTTGGGTTGATAGTATGGTGAGTTGGTTATCGGGCGACTGGGGGAAGGCGTGCGTTGCGTTAACGCTACTGCCCCGTTTGACGGGTGTCCTAGCGTTGAAAGTCGGTCCCATGTTCGACGAGTGGCGCACGCGTGCTGTGGTGACCGCAGCCACCAGCCTCCGCCCCGTCTTTGTCGTGTTTGTGGGATTATGTCTCGTGCCGATGCTGACCGGGTGCATTTTCACTTCCACGCGGCCGGAGCTCGCGCCCGATATCCCGCCTAAATACGGCGCCGGGCAAGGGCAGTCCGCGCCGCCGTCGCTCGATTGGTGGCGCAGCTTTCGTTCGCGCGAACTCACCAATCTGATCGAGGAGGCGCAGATCGCCAATCTCGACATCGCCGCCGCCATCGGGCGCATCCTGCAGGCCGACGCGCAGGCCAAGATCACCGGCGCGCCGCTGCTGCCGCAAGTGGATTTTGTCGGTTTTGCAGAGCGTTTTCGCAACCGCGGCGGACCGGAACAGAACCTCTTCCATGCGACCCTCAATGCCAGCTACGAAATCGACTTCTGGGGCAAGAACCGCGCCAACTCGCGCGCGGCGGAGGAAAGCGCCGTCGCCAGCCGCTTCAACAAGGAAATCGTCGTTCTGTCGACCATCGTGTCCGTCGGCAACGCCTATTTCCAGGTGCTTTCGTCGCAGGACCGGCTGCGGATTGCGCGCAACAACTTCGATGCAGCCAACCGGGTTCTCACGTTGATCAAGCAACGGTTCGACGCCGGCACCGCGTCCCAGCTCGATGTCGCACAGCAGGAGAGCCTGGTTGCCCAGGTGCGCGCGAACATCCCCATTTTCGACCAGACGCTGCGCCAGAACATCGCTATCCTCGCGGTGCTGATCGGCAAGCCGCCGGTCGAAGTCGTCATCAAGGGCGGCAATATTTATCAGCTGGCGATCCCGCGGGTGACCCCCGGGCTGCCGTCGGAACTGCTGTTCCAGCGTCCCGACATCCGCGCCGCCGAGGCCAACCTCGCCTCAGCCGACGCCAGCGTGGAGGCGGCACGCGCCGCCTTCTTCCCGAGCATTTCGCTGACCGGGCAAGGCGGCTACGAAAGCAACGTGCTCAAGCTGTTGTTCACGCCCCAGAACGCCATCTACAACATCGCCCTCAACGCCGCGCAGCCGGTGCTCGACGGCTTTCGGCTGGAGGGGCAGCTGGAATTGACGCAAGGCAAGCAATACGAGCTGTTGAAGGTCTACTGCCAGACGATTCTCGGCGGCTTCGGCGACGTGGAGATCGCGCTGATCGCGATCGCCGACACGTTGGAGCGCGAGCGTCTGCAGCAAATC
The DNA here is from genome assembly GCA_005883445.1 of Alphaproteobacteria bacterium. GTDB lineage: Bacteria > Pseudomonadota > Alphaproteobacteria > Rhizobiales > Xanthobacteraceae > VAZQ01. The sequence goes on from VAZL01000063.1 coordinate 4,918, forward strand.
GTCGTCACGAGTTCACGAGAAGCCTTCAACCTCGCGGAAGCGAGGCTGCGTGAGGGTACCGTTGATCTCGTCACCGTGCTGCAGACCCAGCAGACTTTGTTCACCGCGGAAGACAATTATTCGCTTGCACGTCTGGCGCGTTTGCAGGCGGTATTGAGTCTGTTTCAGGCCCTCGGCGGCGGCTGGTTTCCGCCGGGAGTGGCGGCCGGTGTGAACGTGGTGCAATGACGCTCAAACGACGAATCACCGTCTTCTTCATTGCCGGCCTCGTCGTCGCCGCCGTGGCTGCCGTCTACTACATGCCGCAGCGGCAGCAAACGGTGGCGGCGGTGTCGGGCAGCCGCCGCGGCGGCCCTTCCGCGAGCGAACCCGTTCCCGTGCTCGCCACTGCCGCGCGTGCGGCCGATGTTCCGGTCTATCTCGACGGCGTCGGCACCGCGAAAGCGCTCAACACCGTGACGGTGCGCTCGCAGGTCGACGGCAAAATCATCAACATATCGTTCACGGAAGGGCAGGACGTGCCCGCGGGATACGTGCTCGCCAAGATCGAGCCCGCGACCTACCAGGCCGCATTCGACCAGACCGTCGCCAAGAAAGCCCAAGACGAATCGCAGCTTGCCAATGCCCGGCTCGATCTGGACCGCTACACCCGCCTGGCGGCGACCAACGCCGTCAACAAGCAGCAGCTCGATACCCAGCGGGCGCTGGTCAGTCAGCTCGAGGCGCAGGTCAAGCTCGACCAGGCGGCGATCGACAACGCCCGCGCCATCCTGTCCTACACCGAGATCGTCGCGCCGATCGCCGGCCGCACCGGCATCCGTCTGATCGATGTGGGCAATCTCGTGCGCGGCGCGGAGGCCACCGGCATCGTCATCCTCACGCAGCTCAGGCCGATCTCGGTTTTCTTCAGCCTGCCCCAGCAGAACTTGCCGGATCTCACCAAAGGCATGGCCGAAGGCCAGCTGCCGGTCGACGCCTTGACCGCCGACGGCAAGAGCGCGCTCGACAAGGGCAAGGTGACGGTGATCGACAATCAGGTTGACCAAACCACGGGTACGGTGAAGCTCAGGGCCGAGTTTCCCAACAACGATCTTCAGCTTTGGCCCGGCCAGTTCGTCAACGTGCGGGTGCTCATCGATACTCTGCGGCAGGTGGTCGTGGTGCCGACCGCCGCCATCCAGCGCGGTCCCAATGGGCCATTCGTGTACGTGCTCAAAGATGGCGACGCCGTCACCGTGCGGCGCGTGACGCTGACGCAGCAGAACGACGTCCAGGCGGTGGTCGCCACTGGCTTGCAGGCAGGCGAGCGCGTCGTCACCACCGGCTTTGCCCGCCTCACCGAGGGAACGCAGGTGGCGGTGTCGAGCGCGGAGGATGCCGGGCAGGTCACGACGCCGGAGGCGCGGCCGCGCCCGGATGGAACCCGTGGCCCACGCGCAGGCGAGCGCGCAGGCGAGAAAGCGAAGCGTAGTCCGAGCGCGGGCCGGCCCCCGGCCGCCAACCCATGAGCGTCTCGTCGCCCTTCATCCACCGCCCGATCGCGACCTCGCTGCTCGGGATCGCCGTGATGCTCGGCGGGATGCTCGGCTATATGTCGCTGCCGGTTTCCTCGCTGCCGCAGGTCGATTTCCCCACCATTCAGGTCACGACCCAGCTTCCAGGCGCCAGCCCCGACGTGATGGCGTCGCTGGTGACGGCGCCGCTCGAGCGCAATTTCGGACAGATTCCTTCGCTGCAGCTGATGACGTCCTCAAGCTCGTACGGGATCAGCCAGATCACGCTGCAGTTCGAGCTCAGCCGCGACATCGATGCGGCTGCGCAGGACATCCAAGCCGCGATCAATGCTTCGGCAGCAACGCTGCCGAGAAATCTGCCCTACCCGCCGGTCTATTCCAAGGTGAACCCCGCCGATGCGCCGATGGTGACGCTGGCGATCACCTCCGACACCATCTCGCTGCGCGCGCTCAGTGACGTCGCCGACACCCTGCTGGCGCAGCGGCTGAGCGAAATTTCCGGCGTTGGGCGCGTCACCGTACAAGGCAACATCCGGCCTGCCATCCGCATCCAGGCGGATCTGTCTCGGCTTGCCAATTACGGCATCTCGCTCGAGGACCTGCGCAATGTGATCATGGCGGCGAACGTCGCCGGGGCCAAGGGCGCGCTCGATGGGGCGCACCAATCCTACACCATCGCCGCCAACGACCAGCTGACCGCGGCCGACGCCTACCGCAACATCATCGTGACCTATCGCAACACCGCCCCGGTACTGCTCCGCGACGTGGCCGACGTGGTCGATGGGCTCGAGAACAGCAAGGTCGCCGGCTTTTACCAGGGCATGCCCGCCGTCGTGGTCGACATCCAGCGCCAGCCCGGCGCCAACGTGATCGAGACGGTGCGTCGCATCAACAACGAGCTGCCGAAACTGCAGCGCTCGATGCCGATCGGCGCCACGCTCACCGTGGTGCACGATGCCACCGCCAGCATCCGCGCGTCGGTCCGCGACGTGCAATTCACGCTGATCCTGAGCGTGGCGCTCGTCATCACCGTGGTGCTCATCTTCCTGCGGACCATCCGCGCCACCATCATCGCCGGCGTCGCGCTGCCGCTGTCGCTGATTGCGACCTTCGGGGTCATGTGGTTCTGCGGTTTTTCGCTGGACAACCTGTCGCTGATGGCGCTGACGATCGGTACCGGCTTCGTCGTCGACGACGCTATCGTCATGATCGAGAACATCGTGCGCCATATGGAGAACGGCGAGGAGCCGTTCCAGGCCGCGCTGCGCGGCGCGAGCGAAATCGGCTTCACGGTGATTTCACTCACGGTCTCGCTGATCGCGGTGTTCATTCCGCTGCTGTTCATGACCGGCCTGGTCGGCCGCATGTTCCGGGAGTTCGCGCTCACGCTGACCATCGCCGTGGTGACCTCGGCGGTGGTTTCGCTGACCTTGACGCCGATGATGTGCAGCCGGCTGCTGCGGCATCAGGCGGCGGGATCTGCGAGCCTCGGCATCACGCGCATATTTCACTGGGCGATCGACAGCTCGGTGGAGCTCTACCGGCGAAGCCTCGATTGGGTGCTGCGCCACGAGACCCTCACGCTGCTGGTGACGGCCGGCACACTCGTCGCGACGATCTGGCTCTACATCATCATCCCCAAGGGATTCCTGCCACTGCAGGACACCGGCCTCATTTTCGCGGTCATGGAAGGCGGACAGGACATCTCGTTCACGGAGATGAAGCGGCTGCAGGCCACGGTCGAGAACGCGATGCGCAAGGATCCCGACGTGACCGGGGTCGTCTCCGTCATCGGCGTAACGCCGATCAACGCCACGCCGAATGCCGGTCGGCTCGCCATCACGCTGCGCTCGCGCGATGAACGCCAGGCGCCGGTGAACGCGGTCATCGAACGGTTGCAGCGAGCGGTTGCCGCGGTTCCCGGCGTCGTCGTCTTCTTTCGGCCGGTGCAGGACATCCAGATCTCGACGCGGCTGAGCCGCGGTCAATATCAATACACGCTTACGGGCACCGACGCGAACGAGGTCGGCGACTGGGCAACGCGTCTAATGCAGCAACTGCAGAAGTCCGAGGTCCTGCGCGACGTCGCCTCGGAAGCGCAGGATAACGGCCTTGGCATGGATCTTCAGATCGACCGCGAAACGGCCGGCCGCTTGGGCGTTTCCATGCAAACCGTGGTCGATACCTTGAGCGACGCTTTCGGTCAGCGGCAAATTTCGACGATCTACGGTCAGGCCAACCAATACCGCGTGATCCTCGAGGCAAAACCGGAATACCAGAACGATCCGACCTCGCTGGCGAAGCTCTACGTTCCCGCCTCCGGCGTCCAAGCAGTGGCCCAGCCCACCTCGCTGACCTCGACCTCACCCACCGTCATTCCGACGGTCTCCGGCGCCGCGATGGTGCCGCTGAGCGCCATTGCTCGCTATGAGTATACCACCGCTCACTTGGTGGTCGCTCACCAGGAGCAATTCCCGGCGGTCACGATCAGCTTCAATCTCGCTCCCGAGGCCGCGCTCAGCGACGCAGTCGCGGCGATCTCGCAGGCCGAGCACGAGATCGGCATGCCGACCTCGGTGATCGGCAGCTATTCCGGCGACGCGGCCGAGTTCGCCAAGTCGCTCGCCGGCGAACCCTGGCTGATCCTGGCGGCCGCGGTCACCATCTACATCGTGCTCGGCGTGCTGTACGAGAGCTTCATCCACCCACTCACCATCCTATCAACGTTGCCGTCGGCCGGCGTCGGCGCACTGCTCGCGCTGATGCTCTACAAGCAGGACCTTTCCGTCGTCGCCCTCATCGGCATCGTGCTGCTGATGGGCATCGTGAAGAAGAACGCGATCATGATGATCGACTTCGCGCTCGAGGCGGAGCGCAAGCAGGGCCTCTCGCCGCGGGAGTCGATCGTCCAGGCTTCGCTGCTGCGGTTCCGTCCGATCATGATGACCACGCTCGCGGCCTTGTTCGGCGCTATTCCGCTCGCGTTCGAATCAGGCACCGGCTCGGAGCTGCGCAATCCGCTCGGCATCACCATCATCGGCGGGCTACTGCTCAGCCAGCTGCTCACGCTCTATACCACCCCGGTCATCTATCTCGCGATGGAACGCGTGAAGACGCGGTTGAGCCGCCCGGCGCCGCTGCAGACCGAGCTCGACCTGCCGGAGGAGCCCAAGCCTTCGCGACACGCGGCCGCGGAGTGACGGCATGAGCGGCGCCAACTTCTCCGAACCCTTCATTCGCCGACCGGTCGGCACCACGCTGCTTGCCATCGGGCTCTTTCTGGTGGGCGCGGTGGCCTACCGCTTCCTGCCGGTCGCCAGCATGCCGACAGTGGATTTTCCGACCATCAACGTCACCGCCAGCCGGCCGGGCGCCGATCCGGAAACGATGGCGGCGACCGTGGCGGCGCCGCTCGAGCGCCGGCTGGGCGAAATCGCCGGCGTCACCGAACTCACCTCCCGCAGCTCACTGGGCTCGACTCGCGTCACGATCCAATTCGATCTCGCCCGCAATATCGATGGCGCCGCGCGCGACGTGCAGGCCGCGATCAACGCCGCGCTCACGGATCTGCCGGCCGACCTGCCGTCATCGCCGACGTTCCGCAAATCCAACCCGGCGGCGACGCCGATCATGATTTTGGCGCTCACGTCCAGCAGCCTTCCGCCGAGTGTGCTCTACGATGCCGCCGATAGCGTGATCGCACAGCGGCTCTCGCAAATCGAAGGCGTAGCCGAGGTCACCGTCAACGGCGCGGAGCAGCCCGCCGTCCGCGTTCGCGTCGATCCCATCGCGCTCGCTTCGATGGGCCTAGCGCTCGAGGACGTGCGCACCGCTATCGCCAACACCAACGCGGTGGGACCGATCGGCGCCTTCGGCGGCGCCGAGCGCGCGATCACCATCGCCACCAACGATCAGCTTCGCACCGCGGCGGAGTACGACCCGATCGTGGTGCGCAGCGCCAACGGCGCGGTGGTGAAGCTGTCGGCGGTCGCTTCGATCGAGCTCGGCGTGCGCGATCGTCGCGCCGCCGCCTGGTTCAATGGCCAGCCCTCGGTGCTGCTGGTGATCAACAAGCAGGCCAATTCCAACGTGATCGAGACCGTCGACCGCATCTACGCGCTGCTGCCAGAAATCAAGCGCTGGATCCCCGCCGGCATCGACATCTCGGTGCTCTCGGACCGAACGCGGACGATTCGCGCGAGCGTGTTCGACATGCAGCTCACGCTGGTCGCCACCGTCGTTCTGGTCATGCTCGTGGTGTTCGTCTTCCTGCGGCGCACCGCGACGACGATTGCCGCCGGTGTCACGGTGCCGCTGGCGCTCGCCGGCACCTGCGCGATGATGTGGGTCGCCGGCTTCTCGATCGACAACCTGTCGCTGATGGCGCTCGCAGTCTCGGTCGGTTTCGTGGTCGACGACGCCATCGTCATGATCGAGAACTGTTTCCGCAATCTCGAGAACGGCATGTCGCCGTTCCGCGCGGCCATCGAAGGCGCGCGGCAGATCGGCTTCACCGTGCTCTCGATCAGCA
>VAZL01000508.1 GCA_005883445.1 Alphaproteobacteria bacterium
CCGTCCGTCGACAGTAGAGCTCGAGACTAGAATGCGACATAAGTTGTGACGCGAAGCGGCGTGATGGCGTGCAGGATATCATCACCTCGACGGTCCAGATATTGAGGCAATCGCGTTCAAAAGTGGCTAGGACGTTAGAAAGGATCCGGTATGGCGGAGTGCTCCTTCATCGACTACCGTCTGCAGAGTCGCGGCGTCGTGGTGCTCACCCTCGACAACCCACCGCTCAACCTCACCACCCTTGTTACGCTCGACAAGCTCCTGTCCGCCTGCCGCGACATTGCGGGCGACGAGCGGGTGCGTGCCGTCGTGGTGACGGGGTCGGGGAGTAAAGCGTTCTGCGCCGGTTCCGACATCAGCGAATTCGCCCATGTGCGCGACGATGTCGTTTCCCGCAAACTCGCCCGCGAGAACATGGCCTTCACGGCCCTCGAGCAACTGCCCATGCCGGTCATCGCCGCATTAAATGGGGTCGCGCTAGGCGGGGGAGCCGAGATCGCGTTAGCCTGCGATATTCGCATCATGGACGAGACTGCGCGTATCGGCTTTCCCGAAGTGAAGCTGGGCATCTTCCCTGGAAGCGGCGGCATCTTCCGGCTTCCCCGCCTCGTCGGCCCGGCGAAGGCCTACGAGCTGCTCTACACCGGCGAACTGATTGACGCCCACGAGGCGCATCGCATCGGCTTGGTCAACCGCTTGGCGCCGGCCGGTCAGGCGCTGTCCGCCGCTGTTGCTCTCGCCGAGAGCCTGGCCAGTCGCCCCGCGCTGGCGCTGAGTCTCATCCGCGCGGGCGTGCGCGATTCGCTGAACCAAACAACGCAGGAGGCGATCAGCCGCACTCTGGCCGACAGCCATCGGGTCTTCACCGGCCCCGATATCGCAGAGGGCATCGACGCCTTCTTCGCCAAGCGCGCGCCGGTCTTCACCGCCGGACGCAACCGCACTAGCGCACAAAGAACCGAAGGAGATTGAACATGGGCGGCCTCTCCTCGCGGCAATAAAAGGTGGTAAGCTTTGGGCAAAGCATATCAACAATGCACGCACTGGGGAGGACACGATGATCAACAGACGGACTCTCTTAGGCACAATTGCATCCGCAGCGACAGCAATCGCGGCGCCGCACGTCGCGCGCACGCAGGAGGTGAAGCATTATCGCTTCGCATACGACCAGCCGAAGCCCACCGGATACGGCATCCTCGGCGACATCTTTGCAAACAAGCTCAAAGAGCTGAGCAAAGGCACGATGCTGATCGATCAGTATCCGGGCGCCCAGCTCGGACAGGAGCCGCAGGTGCTGCAGCTCGTGAAATCCGGCGATATCGAGTTCTGCATCTCGTCTTCGGCGAATGCCGCGACCGTGTCGCCGCAGGCCGGCGTGATGTCGCTGCACTACCTCTTCCGCTCCGAAGACCATCTGGTCAAGGCGATGGCCGATCCCAAGCTTTCGGAGGCCTGCAAGGCGATGATCTCCGACAGCGTTCAGGGCGCGCGCATCATCGCGCTTTCCACGCTCGGGCTGCGCAACATGTATTCGAAACGGGAGATCAGGAAGATCGAGGATATCAAGGGGCTCAAGATCCGCGTGCAGGCCACGCCTACCGAAGACACGATGTTTCCGGCGTATGGGGCACAAACCGTGCACATGCCGTTCGGCAGCGTTTACACGTCCTTGCAGACGGGTGTGGTCGATGTGGCGGAGAACGGCGTGAACGTCTATCTCGCGAACAAGCACTACGAAGTTGCGCCCGTGCTTTCGATGACGGAGCATGAGGCGAACAACAGCTTCACCTGGGTCAGCGACAAGGTATGGAACAGCCTTTCTTCCGAGCAGAAGGGCTGGGTGCAGGCGGCCGCCGACGAGGTCAACAGGAACCAGCCGGCCAAGGCGGTCGCCTTGGAGCACGAATCTGCTGCCAAGCTGAAGTCCATCGGCGTCAAGATCGTCACCGATGTCGACAAATCCGGTTTCCAGAAAATCGCCGACCCTTACCTGGACAAGATGTCGGCCGATCTCGGTCCGCATGCGACCAAGATCAAGGATTTGATCCGCGGCATCGCTTGAACTGGGTGCGGAAATCCGAAGTGTTGATCGCAAGAGGCCGGCCTCTGCCGGCCTCTTATCTGCATTGAACGATCATGACCGTCGCCGAACGCTTGGTGCTTAAGCGGCAGCGTCACCTCAAGTGGCGCGCGCTCGACCCGCTTGAAACCGTGCTGATGATGCTGTGCGGCCTCCTGCTGTTCGGCTTTTGCACGACCGTCATCTTCGACATCCTCACGCGCGAGATCGGCCGGCCCTGGCTGTGGTTGCAGGAGGTGACCTCGACCTTCTTCATTTACGCGATCTTCACCGGCACCGCGGTCGCCACACGGCGCAACGATCACCTCTATCTCACCGCCGTCGCAGACACGCTGGTTGGGACAGCGCGGACTATCGTGGAGGTAGCCACGCGTCTCGTCGTGCTCGCCGTCGCGCTCTGCTTCATCTATTTCGGTTGGCTGAATTTCCTGCGCGGCTTTTCCAGCTTCCGCATGCCCTCGATGACGCCGATTGCCTCCCTCTATGCGGCGATCCCGATCTGCGGGGTGCTTATCGCTCTGTTTACGATCGAGCAGCTGGTCAACGGCCTGCGCAACGGTTTCGCGCGCGACGAGCCGCCCGAGTCGCCGCCGCATGTCGCCTCGATCGAAGGCATCGCGCCCGCAGCGGGAGGTCGCAGATGAGCGGTACGTTGATGGTCCTGCTCATGACATTCCTGTTTCTGTTTTTCGGCTATCTCGGCGTGCCGGTGGCGTTCTCGCTTCTGGCCGGCACTCTGATCGGCGCGATGTTCACCGACGTGTCGCAGACGGCCATCATCCAGAAAATGTTCGACGGAATGGACAACGAGGCACTGCTCGCGATTCCATTCTTCCTGCTGGTCGGCGAGCTGATGAGCTCAGCCAACGTCGTGCAGCGCGTGGCGAACCTGTCGCTGAGTCTGGTGGGTCATATCCGCGGCGGCCTGTCCCAGGTTGTCACCGTCTTCAGCATGTTCTTCTCGGAGATGTCGGGATCGACGACCGCGGACGTTGCGGTGATCAGCCGCGCATTGGGCGGTCCGATGAAGCGGGAGGGGTACAGTCCCCCCTTCATTGCGGCGATCATCGCCGCGGCCTCGACCATCGCGGCGCTGGTGCCGCCGAGCATTACGGCAGTGGTGTACGGCGCCATTGGCAATGTCTCGATCGCCGGCTTGTTCATGGCCGGAGTCGTGCC
>VAZL01000509.1 GCA_005883445.1 Alphaproteobacteria bacterium
GACAGACTCAATCCAATTGTACGCCGAATTCCCGAAAGATCGGGGCGGCGTCGTTGGCGGTCTCCTCGATCAAGCCGCGAAATTCCGGCGCGCTCGATGACACCGCGACCGAGCCCGATTTCTCGACCAGCGCGCGATAGTCCGCCGAATTGACGACCTGCGCGATCCGGCTGTTGAGGAGATCGATGACCGGCTGCGGTACGCCGGAGCCGGCGCATACGCCGAGCCAGGCATAGGCCGCGAATGGGATCCCACTCTCCTTCAGCGTGGGGACCTCGGGCATCGACGCCAAACGCTCGTTGCCGGTGACCGCGAGGACCTTCACCTGCTTGGTCGCGTACATCGGCATCACCGCCAGCGGCGGGGCGATCAGGATATGCGTTCGCCCGGCGACGATTTCCTGCAGGGCTTCCGGTGTGCCCTTGTAGGGAATCGGCGTCATTTTCATGCCGGTCGCCTTCTCGAGCTTCTTGGCCAGCAGATTCTGCGTGGAGCCGGCGCCCAGATGGCCGTAATTGATGCGCTCGGGATGCGCCTTCGTATACTCGACCAACTCATTGAAGCTCTGCGCTGGAACGGAATGCGACACCGCGACCGCGTAGCTGTATTTCGCGATCAGCGAAATTCCCACGATATCGGACAGCTTGTACTTGGCGTTGCGGTAGAGCAGCGTGTTGACCGCGTCGAAATAGGTGCACAGCAACAGATCGTGACCGTCGCGCGGCCGCGACAGCACATCGAGCGCGGCGAGCAAGGCGCCGGCGCCGGGCTTGTTTTCGACCATCACCGGCTTGCCGAGGGATGCGCTCAGTCGCTCGGCCAGGAAGCGCGCCGGAATGTCGGTCGGCCCTCCCGCGGTGAAACCGAGCACCAACCTTAAGGGCCGCGACGGATAATCCTCGGCCGCAACCGACGCGCTCCATCCCATGAGCGCCCAGAGCGCCGTCATGCTGCACGTCCGCGTCAAGCGTGCGAAATCATTTCGCCGCTTGGTCGGCACGCGTTCGAGCGTCGTGCTCACCGGTGCAATCCTGCCGCCACTTTTTCCGCCGCCGCCGTCGCCGGAAAATAATCGCCGAGCCAGCCGCGCAGCAGCTCCCAGACGCGTGTGTTGCCCTCGCCGAACATGAAATGATCGGCGTCGCTGATGAGGTGCAGCTCGGTCGGCTGGCCGGCGCGCTTGAACAGCTCGATCGATTGTTCGGTGGGCGTGACCGAATCGTTCGCCGCGTGCAGCAGCAGGAGCGGCCGCGGCGCGATGCGGCCGACCACGTCGTCGGCGCGGAAGTCGAACATGCTCTGCGCCGTCTCCGCCGGGAACGACTGGATGGAATTGCTGGCGAGATTGTTGCGCAGGTGCGGCGGGATCGGCACGATGTCGTAGCGCGGCACCATCAGCGATTTGCCGGTGCGGGCGCGGTGCTCGCGGCCCTCCTTGAGCATGTCGGTGAAGCGCGCCCACTCCTGCGGGCTCTTGTGCTGGCCGCGAAACTTGCGCTCGCCGTTGCCCCAGCCGCCGTTGGAGATGACGGCGGCGACGCGCGCATCGACGCCGCCGGTATAGATCGCGACCGCCCCGCCGAAACTCGATCCGATGAGGCCGATGCGCGCGGGGTCGACCGCGGGGTGCTGGGCGAGGAAGGTCAGCGCGTTGCGCGTGTCCTCGACCTGCTCCAGGCAGATCACGCGGCCGAATTCGCCCTCGCTGTCGCCGCAGCCGCGCATGTCGAAGCGCAGCACCACGTAACCGAGCTCGTTGAGCACCTTGGTGGGCTGCATGGTGTTCGAAGAGGTCTTGTTGCTGCCGAAACCGTGCAGCACCAGGAAGGCGCCGCGCCGCTCGGACGGCCGCAAGGCGCGCGGCACGTGCACCACGCCCGAGAGCTTGAGGCCGGCGGACGGGATGGTGACGGCTTCTTCGGTCATCGGCGTGCTCTCCGTTGTGACACCATTCCAATCATCCATGCTGCGTCTCCCGGGCGCAGTGCAGCACGAAGCGTAGCGAAGTGCTGCGCTGCAGACCCGGGACCGTTGCAGTCCGTGGCGGTCCCGGATCAGCGGCGCATCGCTCCGCAAGAGCTGCGCGCTGCACCGCATCCGGGACACAAACGCCACCGGAAAAAGGTTTCAGTTCGGTGGTGCCGCGGCGCTCTCGATGGACTTTATCGGACTGAGGCCACAGGCGTCACCCGCCTTTCGGCTTGCCGAGACCAAACTCGCTCCAGCGCGCGTAGGCCTTCTCGACGTCGTCTTTGTCCGGCCACACCGTCGGCGGGAAGCGCGCGCCGCCGAGGTCCGGGTCGGGGTCGTAGTCGAGATTCATGGTGGCGTCGATCAGTACTCG
>VAZL01000064.1 GCA_005883445.1 Alphaproteobacteria bacterium
TCGATGCTCAGGCAGACGCGCTCGATCTCCGGCGCGATGCGGCGCATGATCGCAAGCGTGCGCCAATCGAAGGACTGAACGCTGACCCGCGCGGCGAGCTCCGCCTCGCGCACCGCTCGTGCTACGGCGGCGGCAAAGGTCTCCGGGTCCGGTGTGTCGGCCCCCGACGTGGGCGTCAATTTGGTTTCAATATTGAAGCGGACATGGTCGGCCTTCGCTTGCCGTGCCAGATCGAATACCTCCATCAATGTCGGGATGCGCACGCCATCCATTCCGCGTTGCTCCGGAAAGGCCGCGGCGTAGGCCGTGCCCGGCTTCAAGCGTCCGACGTCATAGCGCTGCAGCTGCCCCAATGTGAGCGAACGGATCGCGGGCCCCTCGGCGGCGAGAAACGTGCCGTCCGCTCCGCGCGTGTGGTCGGGGTTGAGACGGCGGTCGTGGCTGACGACAAGAACCCCATCGCTGGTCATGGCGAGATCGAGCTCGAGCGTGGTCACGCCGATCGACAGCGCGGTCGCGAAGGCCGACAGCGTGTTTTCCGGCGCCAGACCGCGGGCACCGCGATGGCCTTGCAGGTCGAATGCGCCGGCCGCCGAACATAGGACCACGCTGACGATAACGATCGCAGCCGCAATGATTTTCTCCATGGGAAGCGCTCCGTTGAGGCTCGCGCCGCAGCCTCGAGCGGCCGATGCTTACGACAACTGCGAGAACCTATTGTGACGCCGTCACATCGCGCGAATGGCGCTGGCGCCTTGCCAGATCAAGGCCAGCGAGATCAGAAACATCAGCAGGTAGGTGATCCGGTAGAACAGCTCGGTCGGCGTCCTGCGCGCGAGCCAGAGGCCGAAAAAATTGGTGGCGACCGCGAACGGCAGAAGCACGGCCGATGTCGCCAGCGTCCGCGGCGAGAACTGGCCGAGCGCAAAATAAGGCACGAGCTTCATCACGTTGACCAGCGCGAAGAAGATGATGGTCGTGCCGATCAGCGTGAACTTGTCGAGCCGCTGCGGCAAAATGTGCACCTGGTAGGGCGGCGCGCCGACCTGAATGATGGTCGAGGTGAAGCCCGCGAGCGAACCCCAGAACATCCCGGCCGGCACGCTCGGGCGGCGCGGTTGCGTTGGCACCTTGCCGAAGCTGTTGTAGAGCGCAAAGCACACGCCGGTCCCGCCGACCGCGATCTCCACATAGGCGTTCGGCACATAGGCGGCGAACAGCCAGGCCGCGCCGACGCCGACGACCGAGCCCGGGAGCAGTACCTTGAGATTCCAGGCGCTCCATCGGCGGCGGTAGATCCACACCGAGATCACATCCTGGCACAGCAGGATGGGCAGCAGGATCGCCGCCGCCTGTAAAGGCGGCATCGTGAGCGCAAGCAGCGGGGTCGAGATCATGCCAGCACCCGCGAAGCCGCCCTTGCCGAGACCGAGCGCGGTGATGGCGGGAATCGCGAGCAGATAGAACAGCGGATCGGTGATCACAGCGATGACTTGGGAAGGGACGAGTGGGAAAACGCTCGCGTTGATTCGGATCAAAGCGCAGCTGCCCCGCGTGCGCCAGCACTTTGCCGCATAGCCGCGTTGTGCGCTCGGCGCGACTTGCAAACGCCACGCGCGCGCTCACAATAGCGACAAAACGACGGGCGATGTGCCCGGCCTCCTCCCGCACGGCGTGCGGCCGTTCCTCGGGACGAGGTCGTCAGCCTGAGGGAGCAGCGCCATGGATGCCCGCACGAGCCGCTATCACGACGTCTACGCCCGCTGGCAGCGCGACCCGCAGGGCTTTTGGGGTGAGGCGGCGCGGGACATCGACTGGATCGAACCGCCCAAGCAGGTGTTCGATCCCAATGCCGGCGTCTACGGCCGCTGGTTCACCGGCGGCGTCTGCAACACCTGCTGGAACGCGGTCGACCGCCACGTCTTGCGCGGGCGCGGCGAGCAGGCGGCGATCATCTACGATTCGCCGCTCGCGGGTCAAAAGCGCACCATCAGCTATCACCGCCTGCAGGTGGAGACGCAGGTGCTCGCCGCGATCCTGCGCAATCTCGGCGTCGAGAAGGGCGATCGCGTCGTCCTCTACATGCCGATGGTGCCGGAAGCGGTGATTGCCATGCTCGCTTGCGCGCGCATCGGCGCGGTGCACTCGGTGGTGTTCGGCGGCTTCGCGGCGAACGAGCTCGCGACCCGCATCGACGATGCCAAGCCGAAGCTGATCCTGTCGGCGAGCTGCGGCCTCGAGGTCGGCCGCATCGTCAAATACAAGCCGCTGCTCGACGAGGCGATCGCGCTCGCCCGCCACAAGCCCGACGCTTGTCTCATCTTGCAGCGCCCGCAGCAGGAGGCCGCGCTCGTTCCCGGCCGCGACCACGACTGGGCGAAGCTGCGCGACGAGGCGATCGTGTTCGCGCGCTCGGTCTACGATTGCGTGCCGGTCGCGGCGACCGATCCGCTCTACATCCTCTACACCTCGGGAACGACCGGACGACCCAAGGGCGTCGTGCGCGACAATGGCGGCCACATGGTCGCGCTCAAATGGTCGATGCAGAATCTCTACGGCGTCGAGCCGGGCGAAGTCTATTGGGCCGCCTCCGACGTCGGCTGGGTGGTCGGCCACAGCTACATCGTCTATGCGCCGCTGCTGCACGGCTGCACCTCGATCCTGTTCGAAGGCAAGCCGGTGGGCACGCCCGATGCCGGCGCGTTCTGGCGCGTGATCGCCGAGCACGGCTGCATCGCCATGTTCACGGCGCCCACCGCGTTCCGCGCCATCAAGAAGGAGGATCCGCAAGGCAAGCTGCTCGCGCAATACGATCTGAGCAAATTCCGCACCCTCTTTCTCGCCGGCGAGCGCGCCGATCCCGACACGGTGCAGTGGGCGGAGAAGCTCCTCAGGGTGCCGGTGATCGACCACTGGTGGCAGACCGAGACCGGCTGGGCGATCGCGGGCAATCCGGTGGGCCTGGGGCAGCTGCCGGTGAAGTACGGCTCGGCGTCGGTGGCCATGCCCGGCTACCAGATCGACATCGTGGACGATGCGCGCAAGCCGGTGGCGGCCAACAAAATCGGTTCGATCGTCATCAAGCTCCCGCTGCCGCCGGCGTGCCTGCCGACGCTGTGGCAACAGGATGAGCGCTTCAAAGAGAGCTACTTGGCCGAATTCCCCGGCTACTACAAGACGGCGGATGCCGGATTCAAGGACGAGGACGGCTACATCCACGTCATGAGCCGCACCGACGACATCATCAACGTCGCCGGCCACCGGCTCTCGACCGGCGGCATGGAGGAGGTGCTGGCCGCGCACAAGGATGTCGCCGAATGCGCCGTGATCGGGGTCGTCGACGAACTCAAGGGCGAGGTCCCCTGCGGCTTTATCGTGCTCAAGGCGGGCGTTAACCGGCCGGTCGCCGAGATCGAGCAGGAATGCATCGCGCTCGTGCGCGAAAAAATCGGGCCGGTCGCGGCGTTCAAGCTCGCGATCGCAGTCGCCCGGCTGCCGAAGACGCGTTCGGGGAAAATCTTGCGGGGCACCATGAAGAAGATCGCCGACGGCGAGGCCTGGACCATGCCGGCGACGATCGACGATCCCGCGATCCTGGGCGAGATCGGCGCCGCGCTGAAGGGCAGGGGTTTGGGAGCTTGAAGGGCCGACAAGCGAAATGACGGGCGCACATGACCTGCGCATTCGCGTGATGCGGCCCGACGAGATCGCGCTTGCCGCCGATTGGGCGGCGGCGGAAGGCTGGAATCCCGGCCTCGACGACGCCGCCTGCTTTGTCACCGTCGATCCGGATGGCTTTTTCATCGGCGAACTCGACGGCGCGCCGGCCGCGACCATCTCCTGCGTCAATTACGACGAGCGGTTCGCGTTCCTCGGCTTCTACATCGTGCGAGGCGATGTGCGCGGCCGTGGCCATGGGTTGCGCATGTGGAACGCGGCCATCGCGCACGCTCCGGGGCGCACCATCGGTCTCGACGGCGTGGTGGCGCAACAGGAAAACTACCGTAAATCGGGCTTCCAGCTCGCGTATGCCAATATCCGCTACGGCGGCACCGTCGCGGCTCGTCCGGCGCCGCCGGCGGGGATCGTGCCGCTCGCGGACGTGCCGTTCGCAACCGTTGAGGCGGACGACGCCACAGTGTTTCCGGCACCGCGCGTGCCGTTCCTGCGCGCATGGACTAGCGCGCGCGGGCATATCGGCCGCGCGCTCGTGCGCGACGGCAGCCTTGCTGCTTGGGGCGTGATCCGCCCATGCCGGAGCGGCCGCAGGATCGGCCCGCTGGTGGCCGACGACCGCGCCGCCGCCGAGGCCGTGTTCGCGGCGCTGCTCGCGGCGGATGGCGCGGGCGAAGTCTTTCTCGACGTCCCAAGTGTCAATAGTGAAGCGGTGGCGCTGGCGCACGACCACGGCCTTACGCCGGTATTCGAAACTGCGCGGATGTATACTGGAGCGATCCGCCCCGTCCGCCTCGAGCGCGTGTTCGGCGTCACCACGTTCGAGCTGGGGTGACTTCCGCGCTGAGGAACGAACCTGACCAACAACGGGAGCTGCAATGGTGGGTGGATCGACGATCAGCAAGCTCATCTCGATCGTTGCCGGGACTTATCTTTTGGGAGCGTATGCGATGGCCGCAGATGGATTGACGACGATAGCCAGCGACTACGGGCCGAAGGAAACCATGGATCGGCTCGAAGCCGAGATCAAGGCAAAGGGCATGACCGTGTTCGCGCGCGTCGACCACGCTGCCGGGGCCGCGCAGGCGGGCCTGTCGTTGCGGCCGACCGAGGTGCTCCTATTCGGCAACGCCAAGGCTGGCACCCCGCTCATGCAGGCCAACCAGACGATCGGCATCGATCTGCCCTTGAAGGCGCTGGTTTGGCAGGATGCCGACGGCAAGGTGTGGCTCTCCTACAATGAGCCGAACTGGCTTGCGACGCGTCACGGGCTGGCGGCCGCAACCAAGCCGACGGTCGACGCCATGGCGGGCGGCCTCGGCGCGCTCGCAAGGGGCGCCGCCGGCAAGCAGTGACGCGCGGCTTCTGGGTTGCCAGGTTCATTGGAAAATAGGGTTATGAGCACCGCATCCCCTCCATCCAGCCCCGATCCACTCAACCGCGCCTCGATCCCGCCGGGTTGGGGCGACACCATCGTCCTGCTCGGGCGCATTCTCATCGGGGGCATTTTCGTCCAGAGCGGCTTCGACAAATTGATGGGGCTCGACGGATTCGGCGCGGGGCTGGCGGCGCGAGGGCTGCCCGCCGCCCTGGTGCCGGTGCTGGCGCCGATCGGGGCGAGCGTTGAGTTTTTTGGCGGCCTCGCGATCGTCTTTGGGTTGATGACGCGCTGCGCCGCACTGCTGATGATCACTTTCGTGATCGTCGCGACGCTGATCTCGCACCGCTTCTGGGTGTTTCAGGCGGCGGAGCGCCGCGCCCAGACCGTCCACTTTGCCAAGAACGTCGCGATCATCGGCGGCTTCTTATTCCTCTTCGTCACCGGTGGCGGCCGCTACTGCCTGGATCGCTGGTGGCGCAGCAACAAATAGCTCGCTATTCGCTCTTGCCGCCGAGCTGCTTGAGCTTGGCGAACACGGCGTCGACATTGAGCTCGTCGGCCGGCTTCTTCTCTTCGGGTTCGGGTTCGCGGCGAATGGTGGTCTCCGACGCGGGCAACAGCGTGGCGCCCTGAGCCTCGGCGTCGACCGGCTTTTCCTTGGCGGCGCGGTGAACCTCGAGATCGAGATCGATCTGCGAGCATAGACCGAGCGTGACCGGATCCATCGGCTGCAGGTTCGATGCATTCCAGTGGGTGCGCTCGCGGATCGCCTGGATGGTCGACTTGGTGGTGCCGACGAGCCGCATGATCTGACTGTCCTTGAGCTCGGGATGGTTGCGCACCAGCCAGAGGATGGCGTTCGGGCGGTCCTGGCGGCGCGATACCGGCGTGTAACGCGGGCCCTTCTTCTTCTTGGCCTCGGGCAGCCGCACCTTGGGGTCGAGCAGCTTGAGGCGATAGTCCGGATCGGCGACGGCTTTCTCGATCTCCTCGCGGCTGAGCTGACCGGTGAGCACGGGATCGAGGCCCTTGATGCCCTGCGCGGCATCGCCGTCGGCGATCGCCTTCACCTCGAGCGGGTGAAGCTTGCAGAAGTCGGCGACCTGATCGAACGAGAGGGCGGTGTTCTCGACCAGCCACACGGCGGTTGCTTTCGGCATCAGCGGCGCTGCGGTCATGGCGAAATCTCCTCTGCGCTCCGTCCGCCCTCGCGGGCGAAGCTTGGTGTCATCGGTGATGACGGAAGTGGCCAAAATATAGGCATTCCACCTGGGGCGGCGCAATGGGGCATTGCCCGGCAAAAAGTCCGTCCGTTCCAGCGCGAGCGGCGACCGAGTCCCCCCTGGATTCCTGCTTTTGCGGGAATGAGCTGAGTTTCAATGCAACCTCTGTCGTGACACACGCCTAGCCTTGCGTCGGGTCGAGCACGATCTTGCCCAGCGATTCGCCCGATTCGACCAGTCGATGCGCCTCGGCGGCGCGCGACAGCGGCAGAACCCGCTCGATCTGCGCCTTGATCTTGCCAGCCGCCGCGGCGGCGAAACATTTCGGCACGTCGGCGGGGTGATAGCCGGGCTGGCCCTTGATGGTGATGCGCTTGTGATAGAGGTGCGCGAAGTCGATCGCGACGTGCGGCCCCGCATGCGCTCCGGCGGTGACCAGTCGGCCGTCGAAGCCGATGGCGCGGAAGGCCTTCGGCAGCACCTTCGGATTGGCGATGTTGTCATAGAGCACGTCGACGCCCTTGCCGCCGGTCAGCGCCATCACCTCGGCCTGCAGGTCGCAGGCGTTGTAGTTCACGGCGTGGTCGGCGCCGAGTTCGAGACCCGTTTTCACGCGCTCGTCGGAACCCGCGGCCGCGATCACCTTGGCGCCGATCACGTTCTTGGCGATCTGGATGCCGATCGAGCCGAGGTTGCCGCCCGCGCCCATGATCAGCACGGTCTCGCCGGCTTTGAGCCCGGCGACGTTGACGAGCAGGTTCCAGGCGGTCGGCACGTGGCGCATGACGACGGCGGCGTGGTGGAAGTCGAGTTGATCGGGGAGTTCGATCGCGGCGCAGGCCGGCACCGCGACCATCTCGGCAAAGCCGCCGGGCCGTTTGATGCCCATCATGCCGGTCGGCCCGGCGTAGTCCTTGTGGTCCTCGGGGCAAATATCGAGCGGCATGACGCCGGCGGCGGCGACCCGCATGCCGGGTTGCCAGCGCGTGACCCCGGCGCCGAGCGCATCCACGACGCCGGCGCAGTCGACGCCCGGAATGAGCGGAAGCACGGGCCCGCGCGCGCGCTCGTTGCCGGCCCGCAAGCTTACGTCGAGCACGCGATTGACCGTGGCGGCGTGAATGCGGATGCGGATTTCACCTGCGCGCGGCTCGGGGTCCGGCACGCTCTCGTATTTGAGCACCTCCGGCGGGCCGTAGTGGTGGATGACGATCGCTTTCATGCGCCTCCTTCATCGGTGCGAATTTTTCAAGGGGGTGGAAGTTGCGAAAGAAGGCTTGCTCCGTCAATCGACGATGCCACCGTGCGAGACGCGTTGCCCCGCCCTCTTCCCCCAAGCGGGGGAGGGAGAAGATGTGGCACCATCCGTCATAATGCGCGAGTGATGGTTCGGCGGAAATCCGCTCTAAGGAACGAGGGTCTCATGGATGCGAACGACAAATACGCCTGCGCCGAGCTGATCCAAGCCTGGGGCCTTTATCGCGACCAGGGCAAGTGGCCGCAACTGCTCGCAACCTTCGTGCCGGAGGGACAGATTGCGGTCTCCTGGTTCAGCGGAAGCTTTCGCGAATTCGTCGACCGCTGCCGGCAGAGCTTCGAGGCCGGACAGCGTTCCAAACATCTCATTTTTCCCTCCGTGGTGCGCCTCGCGGGCGATCGCGCGCTGGCCGAGACCAATATCGTCATCCTGGTGCGCCAGAAGATCGTCGGCGTGCTCGCCGACATGACATCCTATGCGCGTTTCCTCGACCGGCTGGAGCGACGAGGGGGACGCTGGGGCATCGCCGAGCGCGCCGCGATCTACGAGCGCGACCGGCTCGACCCGGTTGAACCCTCGGAGGCGTTCGACAAGCTGTTCGCGGCGAGCGACCTCTCGATCTATCCCGAGGCTTACCGCTACATGGCCGCCCGACTCAACGCCGCCGGGCGCGCGCTCGCGCCGGTGGTCCATTGCGACGGCTCTGCGCAGACGGCGCAACTGTACGCGCGCTACGAGGCGTGGCTCGGCGGGACGTAGCGAGCCGCGGTCGACGCGACGCTGCGGGGCTGCGTTGCGCCGGGAATTTCGGGCCAGCGCGTCGCTTGACAGAGGAAGGGCATAAGGCCATGTCGAATGGCGCGAGCGACGGCCGCAGCCGAGGTCCATAATGACGGTGTCCCAAGCCCTTGGAACCAACCCAAAGCCCCCGCTGAAGGTGCTGCTGTGCTCTCCGCGCGGCTTTTGCGCCGGGGTCGTGCGCGCCATCGACACGGTCGAGCAGGCGCTCGCCCGCTACGGCGCGCCGGTCTATGTGCGCCACGAGATCGTACACAACCGCTACGTGGTCGAAAGCCTCAAGGCCAAGGGCGCCATCTTCGTGGAAGAGCTCGACGAGATTCCCGATACCGAGGCGCCCGTCATTTTCTCCGCGCATGGCGTGCCGAAGTCGATTCCCGAGCAGGCCAAGAAGCGCAACCTGTTCGCCCTCGACGCCACCTGTCCGCTGGTGACGAAGGTGCACCGCGAGGCCGAGATCCACCATAAGCGCGGCCGCGAGATCGTGCTGATCGGGCACGCCGATCATCCCGAAGTGGTCGGAACGGTCGGGCAGTTGCCCGCCGGCGCCATCACGCTGGTCCAGTCGGTCGACGAGGTCGCGCGCTTCGTGCCGCGCGATCCCAGTCGCCTCGCCTACGTGACGCAGACGACGCTTTCAGTCGACGATACCGCCGACATCGTCGCGGCGCTCAAGGCGCGCTTTCCGGAGATCCACGGGCCGCACAAGGAAGACATTTGCTACGCCACCACCAACCGCCAGGAGGTGGTCAAAAAGGTCGCGCCCCTGGTCGAGGCCATGGTCGTGGTCGGATCGCCCAATTCCTCGAACACCCAGCGCCTCAAGGAAGTCGCCGAACGCGCCGGTTGCCTGCGCGCGGCGCTGGTGCAGCGCGCCAAGGAAATCGATTGGTCGGTGTTCGGTGCGATCGCGAGCCTCGGCGTCACCGCCGGAGCGTCCGCGCCAGAGGTCTTGGTGGAGGAGGTCATCGGCGCCTTCGCCGAGCGCTACGTGGTGAACGTGGAGACTGTCACCACCGCCGACGAGGACATGTTCTTCCCGCTGCCGCGGGTGTTGCGGGGGACCGAGGCGGCGGAATGAGCGCGCACGCGGTGCAGCCGGTCGGGGGATCAGCGGCCACACGTCAGCTATCGGAAATCAGGGGTCAGCACGTCCTCATCGAATGCTGACCGCGGATTTAACGTCGCCTGCAAGCCGGGACACGCATGAGGGATAAACGTGGCCGTCTACACCGATGTGGTGGCGGAAGACCTCGGGGCCTTTCTTGCCGGTTACGACGTCGGGGAATTGCTCGCCTATAAGGGCATCGCTGAAGGCGTCGAGAATTCGAATTTCCTCGTCCACACCAGTCGCGGCTATTTCATCCTCACCCTCTACGAGCGGCGCGTGGCGGCCAAGGACTTGCCGTTTTTTCTGGCCTTGATGGAGCACCTGCACGCGCGCGGCATCAGCTGTCCGCAGCCGGTCGAGAACAGGCGGGGCGAGGTGCTGGGGCAGATCGCCGGCCGTCCGGCGGCAATGATCACCTTCCTCGACGGCATGTGGATTCGGCGGCCATCGCCGACCCACTGCGCCGCGCTCGGCGAGGCGCTGGCGCGGCTGCATCTCGCCGGCCTCGATTTCGAGCGCAGCCGCGCCAATACGCTTTCGGTCAGCGGCTGGCGGCCGCTCTACGAGAATTGCAGCGCCCGCGCAAACGAGGTACAGCCCGACTTGAAGCAATTTCTCGCCGCCGAGTTGTCGCATCTCGAAAAAGCGTGGCCATCGAACTTGCCGCAAGGCGTCATCCACGCCGATCTCTTTCCCGACAACGTGTTCTTCCTCGGCAACAAGCTCTCCGGATTGATCGACTTCTATTTCGCCTGCACCGACGCGCTCGCCTACGACGTCGCGATTTGCCTCAATGCCTGGTGCTTCGAGACAGATCATTCCTACAACGTGACCAAGGGCAGGAGCCTGCTGCAAGCCTATGCGCAGGTGCGGCCGCTCTCCGATGAGGAACGCCGCGCGCTGCCATTGCTCGCCCGCGGCGCGGCCTTGCGCTTTCTGTTGACGCGGCTGGTCGACTGGTTCGACGTGCCGCCGGGTGCGCTGGTGCGGCCGAAGGACCCGTTCGAATATTACCGCAAACTGCGCTTCCACCAGGCGGTCAAGAGCGTGCGCGACTACGGAATCGAGGAATGAGCGAGCCGCACGTCGTGGTCCACACCGACGGCGCCTGCTCGGGCAATCCGGGGCCGGGCGGCTGGGGTGCAATCCTCGCCTTCGGCGATCACACGAAGGAGATCAAGGGCGGCGAGGCTCACACCACCAACAACCGGATGGAATTGATGGCCGCGATCGCGGCGCTCGAAGCGCTCAAGCGGCCCTGTCTCGTCGACATTCACACCGACAGCCAATACCTGCGCAACGGCATGCTGTCGTGGATCAACCAATGGAAGCGCAACGGCTGGCGCACCAGCGACAGAAAGCCGGTCAGGAATGTCGATCTTTGGCAGCGGCTCGATGCGCTCTTGGCGCGCCACCGCGTGCGCTGGCACTGGGTGCGCGGCCATGCCGGCCACGCGCTCAACGAGCGTGCCGATGAGCTGGCGCGCGAGGGGCTCAAGGAGGCGCGACGCCGCGCCTGACAGAGCCCCCCGGCGGCGTCCGCGGGTGATTAAAGCTGCTTGAGCAGCGCGTCGCCGCCCGACACCTCGACCTTGCCCGGCGCTTCCTCGATGCTGAGCTTCTTCACCACGCCGTCCTCCACCAGCATGGCATAGCGTTTCGAGCGCGTGCCGAGGCCGTTGCCCGAGCCGTCGAAGGTCAGGTCGATCGCCTTGGCGAACTCGCCGTTGCCGTCGGCGAGGAAATCGATCTTGTCGGCGCCGGTCGCTTTCTTCCAGGCGTCCATCACGAACACGTCGTTGACGGACGTGAGCGCGACGGTGTTGACCCCCTTCGCCTTGATCGCATCGGCATGCTGCGTGATCGAGGGCACATGCATCTTGTGGCAGGTGCCGGTGAAGGCGCCGGGCACCGCAAACAGCGCGACCTTCTTGCCCTTGAAGATGTCATCGGTGCTCTTCCACGCCGGCCCGTCCGACGTCATCACGCGAAACTTCGCATCGGGCAGTCGATCGCCGACCTTGATAGGCATGGTTCTCTTCCTCTCGCTTGCGGTTGAACCTTGTTCGAGCCTCG
>VAZL01000510.1:0-2490 GCA_005883445.1 Alphaproteobacteria bacterium
AGAGCAGCTGGGCGAGGAGAATATCGGCATCCCCGGCGTGCGCGGGCGGCCGATCAAGACCGCGCCGGTCGAGCCGGGCTTTTCCTATCACTGCGAATCCAACATGGACTTGATGCAGCCGGTGCTCTCCGCGCTCGCCGAGCATTTCGAGAAAATTGGGTTGCCGCTGCGATCGATCGAGAACGAGTGGGGACCGGGACAGGTCGAGTGTACGTTCGCCGCGCGGCCGGCGCTCGAGGCGGCAGATCATGCGCTCCTCTTTCGCACCGCGACCCGGCAAATTTGCCGCCGGATGGGTCATTTCGCCACGTTCATGTGCCGGCCGGCGCTCGCGGGTTATTACTCCAGCGGCTGGCACCTCCATCAGTCGCTCCGCGACGGCAAAAGCGGGCGCAACCTGTTCATGCCCGAACGCGAAGGCGAATATTTGTCGCCGCGCGGCCGCGCCTTTCTCGGCGGCTTGATGACATACGCCGCCCCCTCGACGGCGTTTGCCACGCCGACGGTCAACGGCTATCGGCGGTTTCGGCCGAACTCGCTCGCACCCGACCGAGCCTCCTGGTGTTACGATCACCGCGGCGTCATGATCCGCGTGCTGGGCGCGCCGGGGGACGAGGCGACGCGGCTGGAGAACCGATCAGGCGAGCCCGCCGCCAATCCCTATCTCTACATCCTCTCGCAGATCGTCGCCGGCCTCGACGGCATCGAGAACGCGCTCGATCCTGGACTGGCGGAGGACGATCCCTACAACGCCAAGCGGCCCATGCTGCCCACGAGCTTGCCCGCCGCGTTGGACGCGCTCGAGCGCGAACCTTTGTTTCGCGCCCAACTCGGGGACGTGTTCATCGATTATTTCCTCAAGCTCAAGCGCAACGAGGCGGGCCGGTTTGCGCAATGGCTCAAGGAAACCGGTGGGCGCGAGGGCGATGAGCCCACGGCCTGGGAGCAGAACGAGTATTTCGATTTTTTCTAAGCGGATGCATTATGCCGCCAATGCGAACAACGGCTGGGTTGCGGCGGTAAACCCGGAGGATCGACGCCATGCTGGAAAAGCTCAGCGCATCGCGGATCGAGAGCGCCGACCTCTACGACTGGGACGAGCTCGTCCAGGAGGATCGCGTTCATCGGCTGATCTACACCGATCCGGCCGTCTTCGCCGCGGAGATGACGAACATCTTCGGCGCGGTCTGGGTCTATCTCGGTCACGAGAGCCAGATCCCGGCGAATGACGACTACATCACCGTGCGGCTGGGCTTGCGGCCGCTCATCCTGTTGCGGGACTCACACGGCAAGATCCGCGCGCTGTTCAATCGCTGCACGCATCGCGGCACCACGCTATGCCGCAAGGATAAAGGCTCGGCGCGCATATTCACCTGCCCGTATCACGGCTGGAGCTACCTCAACACCGGCAAGCTGCGTGCGGTGCCGTGGCCGGACGGCTACGCCTGCGATTTCAACGAGGCGAAGTACAATGTCGCGCAGGTGCCGCGCGTGGACAGCTATCGCGGCTTCATCTTTGCCACGCTCAACCCCGAGGCCCCTTCGCTCATCGATTACCTCGGCGCTATCACCAAGCCGATCGACGAATGGCTCGACCGGCAGCCGAAGGGACGAATTCGGGTCTGCGAGGCGAACCGACTCAAATACAAAGGCAACTGGAAGCTCGCCTACGACAATTCCGGCGACGGCTACCACGTGGTGTTCTCGCACCGCTCGCTCTTGGAAATGGAGAACCGCCAGGCCGACGTCGCCAACAAGGGCATGTCCTACTACAAGGGCTCGCCGGACACGGCGCCGATGTACATCGCGTATATGGGCAACGGCCATCACTTCAAGGACAAGCGGCCGAACATCCAGAAGAGGCGAGCTTCCGCCGCCGCTTCGGCGCCAAGGCCGACGATATTCTCGATCTTGCTGGGTCCGAGCCGGTCAATATCAATGTGTTCCCCAACCTGTCGCTGTTGGGGAACCACATCCAGGTGTTCGAGCCCGTCTCGGTCGACGAGACCAACGTCACTTGGTACGGCACCGCAGTGGTCGACGAGGACAACGCGCTGGGCGGAGCCGTGGACGAGGTCAACGCGCTGCGCATGCGCACGCAGGAGCAGTTCCCGAATTTCGGCGAAGTCGACGACCTCGCCAATTTCGAGGAAATCCAGCGCGGGCTCGCGTGCCAAGAGGACGAGTGGATCTACATGCATCGCGGGCTTGGCATTCCCGGGCGCGTGAAGACGGACGAAAACGGCATCATCACGGCGCCCGCCACCGACGAGGTGTTCATGCGCGAATACATCAAGGAATGGAAGCGGCTGATGAAGGCGACGCCGAAGCTCGTGGTTCAGCGCGAGCCGTGAGCGTGAACATGCAAACCGTGCACGATCCCGCGATCAGTTCCTATTACGTCAACGACGAGCTCTACCGCAACCTGGTGGAAAATTTCAGCGATTGGCAGCGCGAGGAGCTGGCAATCGCTGCGCCCGAGGTACGCGA
>VAZL01000510.1:2514-5766 GCA_005883445.1 Alphaproteobacteria bacterium
CTCACCCGAATGCATCTATTGGGTGCCGGGAACGCCGGAGCGCGGTGATCCGCGGCGGGAGATTGCGGTGTCGTTCGACGATCGCCGGCGCATGGAGGACCGGATCTATCGCCTGCGCACCGGCTATGCTTGGTCGCAGGCGCCAAAATCCCGCACGGTGCGGATGATCTCGAATGTCGAAGTATTCGCCACCAGCGAGAGCGCCTTCCGCATGGTCCGCTCCAATTTCCTGATCAGCGAGTTTCGCGTGGACGGGACGCGATTTTTGTCGGGTTGGTGCGGCCACCGCTTCGTCGAGCGCGCGGGGCGTTGGGAAATCCAGGTCCGGCAGGTCAACCTCATCGACTGCGACCGCAACCTGCGCAATCCCAGCATTGTCCTCTGACCGCGATGCCCGATATCTCCACCAGAACCGTCCGCTGCGCAGGCGAGCTTCCCGCCTTCCTCGCCGTGCCGGCCACCGACGCCAAAGCGCCCGCGGTCGTGCTCATGCACGAACGCTATGGCCTGGTGCGGCACACCCGCGATCTCGCCGAGCGCTTCGCGCGCGACGGGTTCGTCTGCATCGCACCGGACTTCTTCCACAAGCATCCGGATCAGGCGGCGCTTCACCGTGGCGACGTCGGCTACGACATGACCGACCCGGAGGCCGTAACCTATCTCGAGGCCGCGATTGCCGAAGTCGCCGCGCTGCCGCAAGTCGACGCGTCGAGGATCGCTGTCAAAGGCATCTGTCAGACCGGACGCCATCCGCTGGTACTGGCGGCGCAACGGCCGATCGCCGCGGCGCTCGTCTGGTACGGCGCGGCGTCGCAGCGCGAATGGCAGGTCAGCGCGCGCTATCCCAAGGCGCTCGACGAGATCGTCGCCGCGGTCGAGTGTCCGGTTCTCGGCATTTTCGGCGAGGCCGACCACGTGATCTCGCTCGCCGACGTGCGGCGGCTGCGCGACTGCCTCGATCGTCACGACAAGAGTTATACGATCAAGGTCTACGCCGATGCGCCGCACGGCTGGCTCAACGACACCATGCCGGGCCGCTATCGCCGTGTGCAGGCGGAAGCCGCTTGGGCGCTGCAACTCGCGTTTCTCGAGCGCGTGCTCGGCGGCGGCTACAACCGCGCGCGCCGCGTGCAGATCTACGAATGCGACCATTCCGCCGATTATGATTTCACCAAGAACGTGCGGATGGAGTAACAATTGGCGAGCGTACGGCGAACAGCGAACGCCGAATCGGCCGTTTGCCTCGCTATTCGCCGCTCAAGCAGGAGCACATCATGGCGCGCGATTTCGAAGACCATTGCTGGAAGGACGTCATCGATGCCGATACCATCCAGATCTACCAGGCCTATCGTCGCAAGATTTATGTCGGTGACAATCCGGCGGTGCTCGCCATCGACCTCTACAACAAGGCCTATCGCGGCGGCGACCGTCCGGTGAAAGAGGTCGACCGCGAATTCTCCGGCTCCTGCGGCGAACACGCCTGGAAGGCGATGGCACCGACGCAAGCGCTGTTCGCGGCCGCGCGCCGTGCCGGGGTGCCGATCATCTACACCACCCGCCATGTCGACACCGGCGGCGTGCATTCGACCAACCGCAACATCGGTCGCGAAACCGGCGACACCTACGGCATCAAGGCTGAGCTTGCGCCGGCGCCGGGCGAACTCGTGATCTACAAGGAGCGCGCCTCGGCCTTCTTCGGCACGCCGCTGATCGCGCATCTTCAACAAAAACGCATCGATAGCCTGATCATTTGCGGCGAAAGCACCTCGGGCTGCGTGCGTGCCTCGACCGTCGACGCCTATTCCTACGGCTTCCACAATGTGGTGGTCGAGGAATGCACCTACGACCGCTCGCTCATCACCCATAAGGTCAACCTCTTCGATCTGCATCACAAATACGCCGACGTCATGCATATCGAGGACGTGCTCGCGCATCTCGACGGCCTCGCGCGCGGGCGCAAGGTCGCCTGAGCGCAGTGTTCGTTGGCGCTGACCGCCGGAGAGAAAGCATGACCGCGACGGCGCTCGATTCCGTCATCTTCTGCGACATCTTCAGCACGCCGCAGATGCGGGGAGTTTTTTCCGACGAGACGAGGACCGGCTATTGTCTCGATTTCGAGGCCGCGCTCGCCCGCGCGCAAGCGCGCCTCAGCATCATTCCCGAAAAGGCCGCGCGCGAAATCGTGCGTCAGTGCCGGATCGAGAACATCGACTTTGCGCGCCTGAAGAAACAAACCGAGCGCATCGGCTATCCGATCCTGGGCATCGTGCAGCAAATCGTCGAGCTTTGCGCCGACGGTCTCGGCGAATGGTGCCACTGGGGCGCGACCACGCAGGACATCACCGACACCGTGGCGGTCATGCAGATCCGCGCCGCGCTCGAGCTCGTCGAACAGGACATGGAGGCGATCGCAACCGCGCTCGCGGACCTTTCCCGGCGCTACCGCGATACTCCGATGGCCGGCCGCAGCAACCTGCAGCAGGCGGTGCCGCTCACCTTCGGCTTCAAGACGGCGGCGCTGCTCGCCGCGATGCAGCGCCACCGCGAGCGGCTGGCGCAGCTCAAGCCCCGCGTCCTGGTCGGCGAGTTCGGCGGCGCGGTCGGGACGCTGGCGTCGCTCGGGAGCGACGGACTCAAGGTGCAGGCCGCGCTGATGCAGGAGCTCGGCCTCGCCCAGCCGGAGATCGCCTGGCACACGGTGCGCGATCGCATCGGCGAGGTCGCCTGCTTTCTCGGGCTCCTCACCGGCACTCTCGGCAAGATTTCCATGGACGTGAAGCTCCTGATGCAGACCGAGGTCGCCGAGGTCTACGAGCCCTTCCACGAGGGGCGCGGGTCGTCGAGCACGATGCCGCAGAAGCGCAATCCGATCTCGTCCCTTTATATCCACTCGACCGTCGCGCTGGTGCGCCAGCACGTCGCCGCGCTGCTCGAAGCCGCGGTCGCCGACCACGAGCGCTCGACCGGCCCATGGGAGATCGAATGGATCTCGCTGCCTGAAATCTTTCTGCTGAGCTCGGGCGCCCTCGCGCAGACCAAGCTCATCCTGCCCGGACTCGAGGTCGACGCCGATCGCATGCGCGCCAATCTCGACCTCACCCGCGGCATGATCGTGTCCGAAGCCGTCATGATGGGGCTCGCCCCGCATCTCGGCCGTCAACGGGCGCATGATCTCGTCTACGACATTTGCCGCAAGGTCGCGGCGAGCGGGGAACCGCTGGTCGACCTGTTGGCGCAGGATGCCGATATCTC
>VAZL01000468.1 GCA_005883445.1 Alphaproteobacteria bacterium
GACCACAGCCTCGAAAACCGCATTCGCGAGCGCGCTTACGAGATCTGGGCCTCACATGGCTATGTGCACGGCCAAGCCGATCAGCATTGGCTTGCGGCCGAGCGGGAAATCCTGGCGGCATCTACGGCCGCGCTCGCCCGCCAATCCGCCCCGCAAAGGGTGCGCCGGTCGCCTGCACGTTCGAAAGCCGCCAAGAACCTTGCGCGGGCCAGCTAAGGCCGCACATCACACCCGAGATGCCAGCACCTGTTCGGCGGCAATCAGCACGTTGAGTGGCCGCCACGGCTTATATCTGGAGAAGGCAATCGATCTGGAAATCATGGCGGCTGATGAGCCGGACCCAAAGCTCAAAGCGTCGCTGTTACAAATCGTGGCTGCTCACCGGAAATTGGCTCACGAGACGTTATCGGAATTGGCCGAGTTCGGCAGTAGTTGGAAACGAAAGGAAAACCCCGACTTTTTGGGAAGTGTGAGAGGTTGGGTCCGTTTTACGCCGCGCGCCCCAGGGCAGCCGTAATTGCATTGTCAGCATTCCGGATGATCATCCTTCCGCGTGCGGGGACACCCTGGGAAGGGAAAGGGGGCGCAGAGGCTCGGGCCGTTCTGCGTCCCCTTTGCTTTATGGCCGGTTCCAGTTCGCGGAGTTCGCGTCTCATTGCAGCAAAGGATCATCCGGGGCGGCACGGAGCAGCGATCCTCCGTCGTTGCTCTATGCGCGAATGAGGGCAGTGGCAGTCCGAGCGGTTTGGGATATCGCAATCATGTGGGCGATGTCGCGTCTTGGCAGAGCGTCCCAAATCAGTGCCTGGACACTCTGTTTCGCCTGGATGATCATGCGCCGGCCGGAGTTAGGGCGCGATGATGGACGTCGGGAGTTGGCTGCGGGGCCTTGGCCTCGGACAGTATGAGGCCGCATTCCGCGAGAACGCGATCGATGACACGATCTTGCCGAACTTGACAGCGGAGGACCTGAAGGATCTTGGCGTAGGTATTGTCGGGCACCGCCGCAAGCTGCTCGACGCCATCGCCGCCCTGCGCGCTGACGCGAGCGGGCAAGCACAGCCGCCCGACGCCCATCAGGCAACCGACATAACCGCCAAGGGCACCGCCGAACGCCGCCAAGTCACGGTGATGTTCGCGGACCTGGTCGGCTCGACCGCGCTCTCCGCCAGCATGGACCCGGAGGACTTGCGAGAAGTCATTTCGGCCTATCAGAAATGCGTCGCCGAGACCGTGCGCCACTTCGGCGGGTTCGTCGCCCGATATTTGGGGGATGGCGTCCTCGTGTACTTTGGCTATCCGCACGCCCATGAGGACGACGCCGAGCGAGCGGTACGGGCTGGGCTTGAGCTGATTACGGCGGTGGCTGGGCTCAAGACGTGCGCTCCACAGCAAGTCCGGGTCGGCATTGCAACCGGACTCGTCGTGGTGGGTCACCTGATCCCATCGGGTGAGTCGGAGGAGCGCGGCATGGTAGGCGAGACGCCGAATCTTGCGGCGCGCCTGCAAAGCATCGCCGAACCGAATATGGTCGTCATCGCCGAAAGCACGAGAAGACTTCTCGGCAGTTTCTTCCAGCTCGATGACCTTGGGATGAAGAGCCTCAAGGGCATCGGGGGGCCGGTGCGGGCCTGGGCGGTGCTGCGGGCGAGTTCGGTGGAAGGCCGCTTCGAGGCGCTGCATGCGACCGACCTGACCGCCCTCGTCGGACGGGAAGAAGAAACCGAATTGTTGCTGCGATGCTGGTCCAAGGCAAAGACCGGTGAAGGCCAGGTGGTACTCCTCACCGGCGAGGCTGGGATTGGCAAATCGCGGCTCGCGGTCGCGCTAGTGGAACGCCTTGCCGGCGAGCAGTACACGCGGCTGCGATATTTCTGCTCGCCGCAGCACACGAACAGTGCGCTTTATCCCATCATCGGCCAGATGGAACATGCCTCGGGACTGGCGCATGACGACACACCGCAAGCGAGGCTTGACAAGCTCAACGCCGTGCTCGAGCAGACCTCGACCTCAATTGAGGATGCCGCGCTCTTTGCCCAGATGCTGTCGCTCCCGAACGATGGCCGCTATCCCTTGCTCGACCTTACCCCGCAACAGCGCAGACAGAGAACGCTGGAAGCGCTGACTGCACAAGCAGCCAAATTGGCAACCCAGCATCCGGTTCTGATGATCTTCGAGGATGCGCATTGGGCCGATCCGACGAGCCTCGAATTATTAAACCGAACTGTGGACCAAATAAAAACTATTCCAGCGCTACTCATCGTAACTTTCCGCCCCGAATTCCAAGCGCCGTGGGCGGAAAACTCGCGTGTGACGAGCGTGACACTCAACCGGCTTGGGAAGGGTGAAGTGGCCGCTCTCATCGCGCGCCTAGTCGGAAACAAGGAGCTGCCGGCGGATGTGATGGCGGAAATCCTGGAGCGCACCGACGGCATTCCCCTGTTCGTGGAGGAGATGACCAAGGCGGTGCTGGAGGCGGAAGGCGAGGTCGAAGCTCGGCGGATTGTCGCCGCGATTCCGTCGCCTGCCGTGAGGGTCCCCGCGACTTGCACGCATCGTTGATCGCGCGGCTCGACCGGCTAGGCCCCGCCAAGGAGTTGGCGCAGATCGGGGCGGCGATCGGACGTGAGCTCTCGCACCCCCTGTTGGCTGCGGTCGTGCGCAAGCCGGAGGCGGAGCTGCAAACGGCGCTTGACCGTCTCATTGGGGCTGGTTTGCTGCTCCAGCAGGGTAGCGCGCCGTACGCGACCTACTTTTTCAAGCATGCCCTGGTACGGGATGCGGCTTACAGCACACTGCTGCGCGAGCGGAGACGTACGCTTCATGCCAGAATCGCCGAAACCCTCGAAAGTCAGTTTGCGGAGATCTCCGAGAACCAGCCCGAGCTGTTGGCGCGTCACTGCACTGAGGCGGGGCAGATCGAGAAAGCTGCGGCGCTGTGGGGCAAAGCCGGACTGCGGTCGGCGCAGCGCTCGGCGCTGGTCGAAGCCGCGGAACAGCTCAGGCGTTCACTCGACCATATCGCAACCTTGACCCCACCGTCCGCCTTGCGCCGCGAGGAAATCAAGCTTCAGGTTGCACTCATAACCCCACTCCTCCATGTCCGTGG
>VAZL01000469.1 GCA_005883445.1 Alphaproteobacteria bacterium
AAACTCCGGCGAAATGATAAGCCTGCACGAGCAGTGCCGGTTCGCCGATTCGACGCGCCAGATCGATCGCTTCGGGGAATTCCCGCATCGATTGGCGAAGATCGCCGCGCACGTGATGGACATATCCAAGACCCCGCAGCGCCGTGAACAGATCCGTATCGCGACCGAGTTCTCGGCTCAAATACTGGGCACGCCGATAGGCCGTCTCCACTTCGCTTGAAGCAAAGCCTTTTGTGGCGAGGAGCGGACCGCCGAGTGCCAATTGCAGTGACAGTTCCCATTGCGAGCGTGAAGTGCCGGGAAAATCGGTGATACTTGCGAGTCCCGCCCTGAGGTGCGCGATAGCTTCCACATTAGCGGAGCGTGCGGCCGCCAGCCGGCCAGCCTGCAGCCAGTATCCGATCGCCTTCTCCTTAAGCCCCGCTTCGCTGAAGTGGCGGGCGACCAGCTCCGGCTGTGCTTCGATGATTCGAGGAAATCGTATCTCGATGGCGCTGGCTATGCGGGCGTGCAGGTCCTGCCGGCGTTTCCTGAGCAGGCTTTCATAAGCCGCGTCTCGTACCATCGCGTGCTTGAACATGTAGGTGGTTGCTGGGGCAACGCCGCGGCGGAAGACAAGCTCCGCGGCGACCAATCGATCGAGCGCTGCCTGAAGCTCCGCCTCCGTCAGTGAAACGACGCCGGCAAGCAATTCGTGATCAAACTCCCTGCCGATGCAAGCGCCGATCTGTGCAACCTCCTTTACTGGCGCGAGCCGGTCGAGGCGCGCCATCAGCGAATCGTGCAGGGTGACTGGGATGGCCAAAGGCGGCAGCGGCCCGGCCAGGACGTAGCGGTCCCCGGCGTCGCCGAGAAATCCCGATTCGAGCACGGTTTTGGTGAGCTCCTCCGTGAAAAGCGGCACGCCCTCCGTCCGCGCCAGAATTTGCTCCAGCACTTCGGAGGGCAGCGCCTTGCCCCCAGTGATCCGCTCGACCAATGACCGAGCCTGCGCCTTGGCGAGGCGGTTTAGCGTGAGCAGCGTCACGTGAGGAAAGCCAATCCATGGTGGAGAGAGCTCCGGCCGGAACGTCACGACTAAGAGCACCGGGAGGCGCTGAAGGCGGTCGACGATCTGGTCGAAGAGCTCTCGGGATGTCGGATCGAGCCAGTGCGCATCCTCGAGCACAATCAGTAACGCTCCCTGGGCGGCGAGCCCTTCAAGCTGTGCGACAAATGTACAGAACAGCAGTCCCTTTTTCTGCTGCGGCGACATCGCCGCAATTGCTTCCTGTGTGCCGGTCGGGATGCCAAGGAGCTCGGCGAAGAGCGCCACAACCGCGTCGCTGGGCTCCGGCACGGTTTCCTGTAGGAGTGACTCAAGCCGACTGTGGCGTGCTTCCCGGGAATGAGTTGGCGAAAATGCGAGAGACCGCTCAAGTTGCGCGATAAATGGAAAGAGGGCGCTGTGGACGTGGTGGGGCGAACATGCATAGCTGACGATCGCCTTCGGTTCGTCCTGCAGCCGTTCACGCAACGCCAGTACTAGCCTCGACTTGCCAATTCCGGGTTCGCCAGAAATGAGGGCGACCTGCCCGCCTCCCTCTTTCGCCTGCCGCCAGCGCGAGAGCACGAGCTCGAGTTCCTCACCCCGGCCGATAAGGGGTGTCAGCCGTGTGCCGTGCAGCGCCGCGAACCGGCTCTCAGCGTGGCCTTCCCCGAGGGCGCGCCATGCTTGCACCGGCTCAGGGAAGCCCTTGAGCACGGACGGCGTAAGTTTTGTGAGCTCGAACAGATCCCCCAGCAGGCGTCGCGTCGCATCTGATAGGACCACCGCGCCAGCTTCCGCGCGCTCCTGCAGCCGGGCTGCCAGGTTCGGTGTCTCTCCAGCTATCCCGCGCTCCTGCGACTCGCCGGAGCTAATAAGATCGCCTACGACCACCAACCCTGTGGCGATTCCAATGCGCGCGTTGAGTGGCTCGCCTACCGCCGTGTTGAGCTTACCTATCCTTTTAGCCAGCTCTAAGCCGGCCCTGACCGCGCGTTCGGCATCATCCTCGTGCGCCTGCGGATAGCCAAAATAGACGAGCGCGCCGTCGCCCATATATTTGGCGATATAACCGCCATGTCTGCGCACGACATCCTTGACCTGCGAGCGGTACGCCCTGAGGATTTCCTGCAGATCCTCTGGATCAAGGCGGGCAGAGAGAGCTGTCGAGCCCACGAGGTCGCAAAACATCACCGTGAGCTGCCGCCGTTCGGCTTGATGCGGCATCTCGGTGCTAGAGTGGTCCGCCGATGCCCTCTGCGCGACCTCTCCAATGGCATCGAGGATTTTTCGGCGATGGCCTACAGGCAGGACTCCGATTTCCTTTAGATCGTCGGCCGTCAGGCGGGGCAGGACGTCGAAGTCGATGCCATTGTCGCGAAACGCCTGCTCGTAGGACTGCAGGCCGAGGCCACGCAGCCATTGTCCGA
Organism: Alphaproteobacteria bacterium; assembly: GCA_005883445.1. Classification (GTDB taxonomy): domain Bacteria; phylum Pseudomonadota; class Alphaproteobacteria; order Rhizobiales; family Xanthobacteraceae; genus VAZQ01. The sequence goes on from VAZL01000469.1 coordinate 2,458, forward strand.
TGTCCACTTCGCCTCCGCGCGGGCTCCGTTCGGTTCCCGGCTGCGGTCCGCTGCGCCGAGCCCGTTACGCCTTCGGTCGGACGTTCTGGTTCAGCCGGAACAGATTCCCTGGATCGTACTTCGCCTTCAGCGCGGCCAGCCGCGCGAAGTTGCCGCCATAGGCCCCCGCTACGCGGTCGGTCTCGTCCTCAGGCATGAAGTTCACATAGACGCCACCTGTGGCGTGTGGAGCGGTCGCCGCAAAGAGTTCGCGCGCCCATTTGATCGAGGCCTGCTCGTCGCCGCGCTCGCGCCACCGCGTATGCACATTCATCACGAAATTTGCGTCGCGGTGGGGATAGGCGGTCGCATCGGCCGGAACCCGGCTGGTGGCGCCTCCGAGCTGGCCAATGAAAATCTCGCATTCCGCCGTGGGAAGCGTGCCGACATAGTCGACCAGCGTATCGAGCAGCCCGTCGCTAAGTGCCGTGAAATTGTGCGATTTCCAGTAGTTGAAGGCGCCCGGTGTGAGCAGGGGGTCGAACGCGGTCTGCCAGGCGGCGTATGGCTGTGGACCGATCACGTCGGCGAGCGGCTTTCCGAGCGCGCGAAGCGGCGCCACTGCGCCTTCAGCGTCTGATGGCGCGCCGCAATAGCAAACAGCGAAGACGAGGATCTCCTTACC
>VAZL01000470.1 GCA_005883445.1 Alphaproteobacteria bacterium
CATCGCGATGCTCGCGCCGTGCGGCATCCTCATCTTTTATGGTGCGCTAGACGGACAGGCGCAGTTCGATTTGCAGCCAACGCTGCGCTTGAGCAAGAACTCCCCGGCGGTCCGGCAATTCACAATCCACACCTGGGACAACCTTGTTGAGGAGCGCCGTGCTGGGATGCGCAACGTCATCGATATGCTCGCTGCCGGCAAGTTGCATCCGCGTATCTATGCGAGGGTGCCGCTCGGCGAGGCGAGCGCAATTGCTGGAGAGCGATTTGGTGATGGGCAAGCTCCTGTTGCAGCCCTGACGGTTGCGGCGTGAAGCTGGACGCGCAACATTATCCTGCCCAATCGAGGACCCGAACGTGCGCAACTGGATCGCGATATCGATCGGCTTCGCCCTGCTTCTCGGCGGCACGGCGCAGGGGCAAACCACCAAAGACAGCTATCCCAGTCGGCCTGTGCGGATAATCGTGCCGTTCGCAGCAGGCGGTCCAGGGGATATCTTCGCTCGTCTGATCGGACAAAAGCTATCCGAGCAGCTTGGGCAGCAATTTTTTATTGAGAACCGCCCCGGCGCTAGCGGCAATATCGGTACGGCTGTTGCGGCGCGGGCGCCAGCGGATGGCTATACGCTGATGGTTGGAAGTTCGGCGGTGTGGATCAACGCCAGCCTCTATCCGCAGATTCCCTATGACCCTGTGAAGGATTTCGAGCCGATCATCATCGGAGCAACTTCGCCTGAGGTGCTTGTGGTGCATCCGTCGGTGCCTGCTCGAAGCGTGCAGGAGCTCGTCACGCTTGTGCGCGCTGGAAAGTACACTAATTTCGCCATAGCAGGCGTCGGTACGCCCCCGCATCTCTCAACAGAGCTGTTCAAACTGTCGCTTAAGCTCGACATCGTGATGGTGCCGTTCGGCGGCGGCGGACCGATGGTGCAGTCGGTGGTCGCGGGCCACACACCGGTCGCATTCTCGACGCTGCCGGCAGCGTCTGGGCAGATCAAAGACGGTCTCTTGCGGGCACTTGCGGTCACGAGCGCAAAGCGTATCGCGATACTTCCCGACGTGCCGACCATGGAAGAAGCCGGCGTACCTGGCCAAGTGCAGGAGGCGCCGCAATGCGTGTGGGTACCCATGGGCACACCAGGCGACATCATCGACCTACTCTTCCGCGAAATCGCGCGTGCGGTTGCCTCGCCGGACGTCAAGAAGAAAATGGAGGCAATCGGTTACGAGCCGGCTGCCGTGCCGCCAGATGAGTTCAAGGCGCGGATTAAGGCAGACATGCCAAAATGGGCGAAGGTGATTCGCGATGCGGGCATCAGACCCTAGCGTGGGGTGAAAGTCTTGAGCCACAAGATAGCGATTGTCGGAGCTGGTGCGGTCGGCGGGTATGCCGGCGCTCATATGGTGCAGGCCGGTGAGGACGTGACCTTCATCGACCCCTGGCCCGCGCATGTCGATCACATGCGAAAGCACGGACTGCGCGTGACGCACGCCAAGGACGTGCCGGAATTCCGTGTGCCCGTACGCGCCTTGCATGTCACGGACGTGCAGCAGATCGCCAAAGAGAAGCCATTCGATATCGCGTTCGTCTGCATGAAGTCTTACGACACAGCCTGGGCGACAATGATGATCCGCCAATATCTGGCGCCTGACGGCTATGTGGTTTCGCTCCAGAATTGCGTAAACGAAGAGACCATCGCTGCGATCGTCGGCTGGGGCAAGACGCTTGGCTGCATCGCGAGCAGCATCACGGTCAACCTCCCGGAGCCCGGCCTGATCCACCGCGGGGCTGGCAAAGGCGGAAAGGCGCACACCGTGTTTCGCGCCGGCGAGGTGCACGGCCGCATTACGCCGCGGGCCGAGGAGGTCTGTCGGTTAGTCGCTTATGCGGATAGCGCCAAGGTGACCGCCAATCTCTGGGGCGAGCGCTGGTCGAAGTTGGTCACCAACGCGATGGCAAACGGGATCGCCGCCTGCACCGGACTGACCAGCAGCGAGGTGCTGCACAATGATGCGCTCCGTCATTTCTCTACCCGCGTTGGCAGCGAAGCAATCCGTGTTGGGCAAGCGCTCGGCTACCAGCTTGAGGAGATCTACCACTTGCCCCCCGAGATGATTGCGCGCGCGGGAGAGGGCGATGAAGCGGCAATGCGCACCTGCGATGAGGAGCGCTTCAGGCAGAGCAAGCGCACCGCCGCCGAACAACGGCCTTCGATGGGATAGGATATGCAGAAGGGCCGGCGCACGGAAATCGAATTTCTCAATGGGTTGGTCGTGCGAGAGGGCGAGAAGGTTGGTCTGACGTGCCAAGCCAACGCGATACTGACCGACATCGTCAAGCGCGTCGAGCGAGGTGAACTCCGGCCCAATCCACGACACATCACTGAGCTCCGACTGAACTGAGGGAACCCGTATTGTTTTGCTGCGGTGCATGAGTCCGTTCGTGGCACTAAGCGGACATGGCGATTGCGCCGACGAATGTCCGCATTCGGAGGTAACGCGGACATTCAGGGAGCCGCACTTTCCAAGCCGGAATTTGTGAGTCCACGCCCCTAGATGGTGAGCGTTCCCGCCTTGGCGGCGGAATAGCGTTCCGAGACCTTGTCCCAGTTCACCACGTTCCACCATGCTTTGAGATAATCGGGACGCCGATTTTGATATTTCAGATAGTAGGCGTGTTCCCACACGTCGTTGCCCAT
>VAZL01000471.1 GCA_005883445.1 Alphaproteobacteria bacterium
TCATGAAATGAAAGCCGTCGCTGTCCTGGTAGAGGTATTGATGCTCGCGATCCTCCACGTAGGCGCGTTCGACCTGCTCGGTCGTCTTGAAGCGCTGCGCCACTTTTACGCCGTCGCTGATGCGGCGCATGTCGACCTGAGTGGTCGGGGTACCCTTGCCGGGATGGAAGCTTTCGGCATTGAGGACGACATAGAGCTTGCCGTCGAATTCGACGATATTGCCCTTGCGGAGCGAGCTGGCGATGATTTTCACGGCGAGTTTTCCTCGATTACCGGACGAGCGCGGCCAATCCTGGGCCCAAATGTCGCGCCGCACCATACTGATCTTGCGGTAGATCGCCAGTGATTTTCACGGCTGCTGGACGGTTGAGACCGCGCTGGAAGGAACGCCCCTGATGCCGCCGCCCTTTTGGGCTCTGCACGCCGGCCGACGGCCCTTCCTGCTCGGGCGCATGCGCATGGCTGCGGCGTTGCGGCAATTCTTCGCGGCGCGGGATTTCGTCGAGGTCGAGACCACGGCGCTGGTGCCTTCGCCGGGGAACGAGACCCATCTGCATGCCTTCGCGACCGATCTGACGGCGCCAGCCGGCACACGCACGCGACTCTATCTGCGAACCTCGCCCGAATTCGCCTGCAAAAAATTGCTGGCGGCCGGTGAACGCCGCATCGTCGAGTTCGCCCGCTCGTTTCGCAACCGCGAGCGCGGTGTCCTGCACCATCCCGAATTCACTATGCTCGAGTGGTATCGGGCACAGGAGCCTTACGAGGTCCTGATGGAGGACTGCGCAGCTATTCTCGCGCTCGCGGCGGAGGCGACGCGCTCGAAGCGGTTTTCATTCCGCGGCCGCGCAATCGATCCGTTCGCCGCGCCCGAGCGATTGACGGTGGTGGAAGCGTTTGCGCGCCACGCCAGCATCGATCTCTTGGCGATGCTGCCGCCGCAGCCCGCGGCCGCCTTCGCCGCCGCCGCTCATGCCGCCGGCGTCCGCACGGCGGCCGACGATACCTGGGGCGACATTTTCAGCCGCGTGCTGGTCGAGAAGGTCGAACCGCGCCTCGGGCAAGGGCGGGCGACCATCCTTTACGAATATCCGGCGGCGCAGTCGCCGCTCGCACGGCCGAAAGCTTCCGAGCCGCGCCTCGCCGAGCGCTTCGAGCTTTATGCCTGCGGGGTCGAGCTTGCGAATGGCTTCGGCGAGCTCATCGATGTGGCCGAGCAACGCAAACGGCTCGAACACCAGATGGCGGAGAAGGAGCGCATCTACGGCGAGCGCTATCCGATCGACGAGGATTTTCTGAACGCCCTTGCGGCGATGCCGGAGGCCTGCGGGATTGCGCTCGGCTTCGATCGGCTGGTCATGCTCGCGACCGGAGCCGCCCGCATCGACGAGGTGATGTGGACGCCGATATCCGAAACGTGAATGATCGAGGAACGAAAGGACGACGCCGCATGCTGCCGTTGCACGCCCAGCTTCACATCGTCGTGGCGGCCGCAGCCGCCTGCGTTGTGCATCCGGCCGGGGCGCAGACCTATCCGACGCAGAACATCACGTTGCAAGTCGCCTTCGCGGCCGGGGGCATCGCCGACGTCGTCGCCCGTCTGGCGGGGCAGAAGCTGAGCGAGCGTTTCGGCCAGGCGGTGGTGGTGGAAAACCGCGGTGGCGCCGGCGGCAATCTCGCCGCGAAAGCGGTGAGTGGCGCGGCGCCCGACGGTTACACCATCCTCGCCACCACCACCTCCCTTGCCGTCAACGAGACCGCCACCAAAAACAAGGGCTTCTCGGTCGACGATCTGCGCGCGATCGCGATCGTGGCCTTCAGTCCGGACGTTCTCGCCGTGCATCCGAGCAACCCGGCCAAAGACTTGAAGGAGTTCATCGCCAACGGGAAGATGAGAAGCTTCACCTATGGCAGCGCCGGCGTCGGCACGGGTCCGCATATCGGCGCGGAATATTTTTTCCGCGAGATCGCCAAGGTGCAGGCCGTGCACGTGCCGTTCACCGGCGGCGCCCCGGCCGTCACCGCGGCCATCGGCAACCATGTCGACGCCATCGTGCTGACGCTGCCGACCGTGGTGCCATCCATCACGCAAGGGCTTCTGCGCGGCATCGGGCTTGCGAGCGCGGCGCGCAATTCGGCCGTGCCGACTTACGGCGAGATGGGGTTTCCCAACGTCTATTCGGGCTCGTGGGTCGGCTTTTTCGTGCCGGCGAAGACGCCCGATGCGGTGGTGGCGAAACTCAATGCGGAGATCAATGCGATCATGCAGGAGCCGCCGGCGCAGGAGAAGCTCAAGACCATCGGCTTCGACGTGATGATCAAGAACGAGGTCGAGGCCGCGGACTATTTCAAAAGCGAAGTGGCGACCTGGGGGAAGATGACCCGCGCGATCGGCTATTCGAGTGATTGATCGTGGCGTCGTCCCCGCGCAAGCGGGGACCCATATTCCAGAGGCGGTGGTTATGGGTCCCCGCTTTCGCGGGGGAGCTAATCGGTCGCGTTCGGTTGGACCGCACCAAAACGTTCTACTGGCTCACCACCACGTTGAGGATCGCCGTCTTTCCCTCTTTGGTGGCGGCGATGGCGCTTGACAGCGCGACCTCCAATTCGGCGCGGTATTCCACCCGCTCGCCATGGAAGCCGAAATGGCTTCCGAGCCGCTCATAGTCCGGTCCGTCGATGGTCACGCCGAAATGCAGGTCTTTGCTGGCCGAGGCGCCATCGGGATAGTGATGGACGTGGCCCTTGCGCATCGCCTCGTATTTCTTGTTGTTGAGGACAATGATGATGATCGGCAGCTCGTGCCGCTTGGAGGCGCCGAGCGCCTGGATGATGGGGTTGTAAAGGAACGAGCCGTCGCCGATGAGCAGCGTCACCGGCCGCGCGGGCGCCGCGAGCTTGATGCCGAGCGCGGTGCCGATCCCCTGGCCGAGGCCGCCCGAGCCGCGAAAGAAGCTTTGCGGCGTGGTCTGCGGGAGGTGCTGGCGGATGAGGGGAGAATGGGTGATCGTCTCGTCCACGTAGATCGTGTCGGCAGGCATCGCCTCTGCGAGCGCGCCCAGGAGCGAGAGCGGATCGATGGCGCTCCCGTTCTGCGCCTTCTCCCGCGCGGCGCGCAGCTCCGCGACGCGATTTCATTGCTGCGATCAGCAACGTGAGCGACTCGGCGATATCGCCTTCGAGATAGTGGTCGGCGTGCAGCGTCTGGTAGACCATGTGGTCCTTGAGCGGGTTGTCGTGGACCGCGACGATCTTGCCGCTGGTCGGCCGCCGCCGTGGCGGATACCAGGGCGCGCGAGCGCCCACGAGCAGGACGAGATCGGCGTCGTCGAGCGCCTTGTATCTGCCCATGCCGAGATAGAGCGGGTGATTGGTCGGAAAATTTGCGTAGGCGTTGACGCGACCGTTGATCACCGCAATGGCGAGGAGATCGGCGAGCTCCACGAGGGCTGAGAACGCCTTGGGGTCCCGTCCGGCGGTCTCCGTCACGATCACCGGGTTCTTGGAATTGCGCACGAGCTCAGCGACCTTGGCGACGTCCTCCTGCCGCGGCCGCACGATCGGCGCCGGTGGCACCTCGCGCGCGGCGGCGGGCGGCGTCCAGTCGTGCAGCATGTGTTCGAGCGCCACGTTGAGGTAGATCGGCCCCTTCGGCATGCGTTGCGCCATTTCGCCGGCGCGGATCACGCTCTCATAGAGCGTATGGGGGCTGGTCACGGCGCGCGCCCATTTCGCAACCGGTTCGACGAAGCGCTCGATGCCACCGACGGTGAGGCCGCCATACCACTGCGCCTCGATGTCGAGGGCGGGGTCTTCGCCGAGCGTTTGGGATTCGCCCGACATGACCACCATGGGCACCTCGTTCTGCATGGCGCCGTGGATGCCCATGCTTCCCTGCAACACGCCGACGCCGGCGTGCAGCAGCACCGCCTGCGGCCGCCCGGTCATCAGCGTGTAGCCGGTGGCCATGTTGACCGCGAGCGTCTCGTGCCAGGACTCGACGAAGGCCGGGCCGGCCTTGTTGTCGAGCTTCTGGCGCGCGAGCGCCTCCCAGATGGGCGACCATTCCGAGCCCGGCGAGGACATGATGTAGTCGATCTTGAGCTTACGAAACGCCTCGAGGATCGCCTCGCCCCCGTCGAGATAGTTCTTCATCTTGTCCTCGCTTGCACGATTGCGCGGCGCATACCAACACCGAATTTGGCGGCCTGCAAGCCGACACGGGCGGCGTGCGGGCCGGATCTGGCTTGCACCGCCCGCTTCGCGCCAGCACGGCGGACGCGGGTTGACATTTGACCGGCCTCGCCGCATCAGCGACACGTTTTGCCCGCCATGAGGCCGCAAGCGAGAAGACTTCACGCCAGGACATCGTCATGAAACCAGCACGCAAGACGCTGCGCCGCCCCGATGAGCTCGTCGCAGCCGGATTGATTGCACACGAGCGCCGCGGCGAGATCGAAGCGGTCGCCGCGCGCTACGCGCTGGCGCTGACCGCGGAGGTCGCCGAACTCATCGATCCCGCCGATCCGCGTGATCCCATTGCGCGGCAGTTCGTTCCCGCGGCGGCGGAACTCGACACCCGGCCCGAGGAGATGGTCGACCCGATCGGAGATGATGCCCACAGCCCGCTCGAGGGCATCGTGCACCGCTATCCCGACCGCGTGCTGCTCAAGCCCGTCCACGTTTGC
>VAZL01000472.1 GCA_005883445.1 Alphaproteobacteria bacterium
CCATTCTTGTCCCACCCGGATGGCAGGCCAAGATGAACGAGGATGGCTTCGTGCTGCTGACGCGACTGCAACAAGGAGCCGGACGAAAATGAAAGCCGCGGCGCCGAGGGACGATCCCGCCACCTTCGAAATCGTCAAGAACGGTTTTTACAAGATCGCCGAGGAGATGCGGGTCGTCCTGGCGAAGACCGCCTACTCGCCGTTGTTGAAGTCGGCCGGCGACTATTCTTGTGGCCTGTTCGACGCCCGCGGCGAGATGGTGGCGCAAGGGCCCGACCTGCCGATCCACCTCGGCTCCATGCCCGATGCGGTTCGCGCCATCGTCACCGCGTTCGCGGCGGACGTGCACGACGGCGACGTTTTTCTCCACAACGATCCTTATTTCGGCGGCAGCCACCTGCCCGACGTGAACGTGGTGCGGCCTGCCTTCTACGAGGGCCGCTTGCTCGGCTACGCCTGCCTGCGCGCGCATTGGCCGGACGTCGGCTCCGCCACGCCCGGCAGCTACGGCGCGGTCACGGAAATCTTCGGTGAGGGGCTGCGCCTGCCTCCGCTGCGGCTCATCAGCCGCGGGGCGGTCAACGCGGACCTTGAAAACGTGATCCTGGCGAACGTTCGCACGCCCGACGAGCGCAAAGGCGATCTCGGCGCCCAGCTCGCCGCAACGCTACGCGCCACCGAGCGCCTCAAAGCGCTCGCGCGACGCTATGGCGCTCAAGAGCTCATCGGCTACATGGCGCAGGTCATGGATTATTCCGAGCGACTGATGCGCGCGACGCTCATGGACCTGCCGGACGGGGAAGGCGTTTTCGAGGATTTCTGCGACGGCGACGGCATTGCGGACGACGAGCTTGGCAAGGATGCGCCGTTCCGGATCCGCCTCTCTGTCAAGAAGATGGCAGACCGCCTGATCGTCGACTTTGCCGGCACCGCGGGAGGGGTCAAAGGGCCGATGAACGCGCCGCTCTCGGTCACCGCATCGGGCATCTATTGCGGCCTCAAGACCGCGATAGATCCGAACAACCTCGTTCCCCCCAACTCCGGCTGCTGGCGCGCCATCGAGATCAGGGCGCCCAAAGCTTCTGTCGTGAACGCCACGTTTCCCGCGCCGGTCGTCTATGCCAACCACGAGATGTCCCATCGCGTGGCCGACATGGTGATGGGCGCGCTCGCAAGCTTCATGCCGGAACAAGTTATGGCCTGTAGCCAGGGCACCTCGGCCATCCTCACCTTGTGCGGCGTCGATCCCCGCACCGGCCGCCCCTATGTGTCGTATGAAACCGTGAAGGGCGGGTACGGGGCGCGACCGAACAAGGATGGCATCAACTGCATCGCCAGCGGCATCTCCAATACGATGAACACGCCGGTGGAAATCATGGAAATGTCGTTTCCGGTGCGCATCGAGCGCTATGAGGTCAATCCGGACTCGGGCGGCGCCGGGCGCTATCGCGGCGGCTGCGGCGCAATACGGGTTTGGCGCCTGCTCAGCGGCGCGGACGCGACCTGCGCTTTGTGCATGGAGCGGATGACGTCGCCGCCCTTTGGGCTACTTGGCGGCAAAGGGGGCGCAGCGGCCGTGGTCAAGCTCACGACGCCGGACGGTGCGACGCGCCATTTGCCCGGCAAGGGCGCATTCAGCGCGCCGGCGGGCGCCGTCATCGAAATGATCACGCCCGGCTCGGGCGGCTTTGGTGCGGTGGCTGCGCGCGATCCGGCAGCCATCGGCCGCGACCTTCTCGACGGCTACGTGAGCGCCGCGGCGGCGAAACGCGATTACGGCGTTGCAGATCCACAGGCGCTGCGCGAAGCAGCCGAATCGGAGGATGCGAGGTGACCTACATTCCGAACTCCATCGAGGCGCGCGACGTCGCAAGCCTGGTGCACATGCAGACCAACCTGCGCACGCACCAGCAGGAAGGCCCGCATGTCATCGTGCGCGGGGAGGGCTGTCGCGTCTTCGACGACTCCGGCCGCGACTATATCGACGCGGTGGCTGGGCTGTGGTGCGCTTCGCTCGGCTTCGGCTCCGAGCGGCTTGCCAAAGTCGCTTACGAGCAGATGCGAAACCTCGGCTACTACCATCTTTATCGTCACCGCTCGAACGAGCCCGCGATCGCGCTGGCCGAGACGCTGCTCGAGCTTGCGCCCGTGCCCATGGCGCGCGTGGTCTTCCAGTGCTCGGGCTCGGAGGCGAACGACACCGCCATCAAGCTCGCCTGGTACTATTGGAACGCCGTGGGGAAACCGCAGCGGACGAAGATCATCGCGCGCCGCATGGCTTATCACGGCAGCACCTGCGCCGCCGTGAGCCTGTCGGGAAAGCCCGACATGCACGCGGGATTCGGCCTGCCGTTCGCGCCTTTCAAGCACACCGAGTTCCCCCACTACTACCGCCGACACGAGCCCGGCGAGACGCAGGAGGAGTTTTCCGCCCGCATGGCCGAGGCGCTCGAGACGCTCATCCAAGCGGAAGGAGCGGACACGATTGCCGCCTTCTTCGCCGAGCCCGTCATGGGCGCCGGCGGGGCGATCCTTCCGCCGCGCGGCTATTTCGAGAAGATTCAGGCGGTGCTGCGCAAATACGACATCTTGTTCGTTGCCGACGAGGTGA
>VAZL01000473.1 GCA_005883445.1 Alphaproteobacteria bacterium
CGTGCTCAAAGTCGTGGCTTTCGCCGAGCGCCGCGGCTCGGCGGATGACGCTCGCTCGCTGTGTGAGGCGCTCGAGCCTTCGCCGGATTCTGCGACCGGGCGCCTGCGGGGCGAGGACGACCCCTAAGGCGCCGCGGTAGGTCTGGCCGGCTGGCAAACCGGTCCGCAAGGTGCCAACTCTTGCTTGCCAGGAGCCCATGCGCTAGTCAGCGCGCCCGGAGAGCTTGGAAAATGACTTACATCGTCGCCGAAAGTTGCATTAAGTGCAAATACATGGACTGCGTCGAGGTGTGCCCGGTGGATTGCTTCTACGAGGGCGAGAACATGCTCGTCATCCACCCCGACGAATGCATCGATTGCGGGGTCTGCGAGCCCGAGTGCCCGGTCGACGCAATCAAGCCCGACACCGAGCCGGGGTTGGAGAAGCTCCTCAAGCTCAACGCTGATTTTGCGAAGATCTGGCCCAATATCACCCAGAAGAAAGAGCCGCCGGCCGACGCCAAGACCTGGGAGGACGTGCCGAACAAGCTGGAAACGCAATTCTCCCCCAACCCCGGAACCGGCGACTAAATGGCCCGTTAACCAGCTGTGACGAAAATGTAATGCAGAAACGCCCGAAATCGGACGTTTGCAACGCCGCAAGGCTTTGAATTTGGCGGAAAATGTGCTATATAGTTAGAAAATGAGCAAAAGATCGCACCCGAGCCGCTCCCCGGTGGGGAGCGTTATTTTTCGGGTTGTTTCCGAGGAACCTCAACCAGGGACGTGAGACCCACGCAAAAAGCCGTGGCAGGAAAAACGCGCCATCGGTCGAAGAGAACCGCCGTCATGAGCCGACGGACCAAAAAGAGCCCAGCCGGCGTCCGCCGGAGGGCAGCTCCCCGTGCGGCGCCGCGCCGAGGGAGTCCCGTGGCCAAGACACCCGTCCGGCGCAAGCCGGATGAAGGAGTTTCCCCCGGAATGACCAGCAAGAAGGCGACCCAGCGTCAGGGCTTCAGGACCAACGAGTTCATCGTTTATCCGTCCCATGGCGTGGGCCAGATTCTGGCGATCGAGGAGCAGGAGGTGGCGGGCGCCAAGCTCGAGCTCTTCGTCATCAACTTCGTCAAGGACAAGATGACGTTGCGGGTGCCGACGGCGAAGATCGCTTCCGTCGGCATGCGCAAGCTCGCCGAGCCGCCGCTGGTCAGGCGCGCGCTGGAAACGTTGAAAGGTCGCGCCCGCATCAAGCGCACGATGTGGTCGCGGCGCGCCCAGGAATACGAGGCGAAAATCAACTCGGGCGACATCGTCGCGATCGCCGAGGTGGTGCGCGACCTTTACCGCTCGGATACCCAACCCGAGCAGTCCTACTCGGAGCGCCAACTCTACGAGGCTGCGCTCGATCGGCTCTCGCGCGAAATCTCGGTGGTGCAGCGCATCACCGAGACCGAAGCGATCAAGGAGATCGAAGCCGCGCTTGCCAAGGGGCCGCGCCGCGGTCCCAAGCCCGCCGAGGCGGAGGGTGAGGACGAGGACGCAGTGGTGGAGGAAGAGGCGGCGTAAGCGCTTCCCGTCCTTCAGAGGTAAAGCGAAGCCCGGCGGTGACGCCGGGCTTTTGTTATGCCTGGGCCGGCCGAGCGCGCGGCTCTAACCCTTTATCAAACAAGGAGAAAGTCGCCGAAGATAATGTCCCGTCGCAGCCATAATTACGCTCGGTTTGCAAAGAAGATGAAGCCACGTTGGGTAGGGTCAGCATTGCGGGGGGACATGCGGGGGCGCTCCAGGGGCATCAGCAAAAGCGTGCTGGCGTGCATCGCCATTCTGGGCGGGGCGGGGATTGGCGGTCTGGCGGCGGGCTTGAACGCGCGCACAGGCCTCTCGCCGCAGCCGGCGTCATCGACGGTCGTCGCCGCCATCGCCGACATGGCGCCTTCCGACTGCGTGAATTTGCGCTTCCCGGCGGATTGGGCGGACGCCGCGGCCGAGCCGGTGTCCAAAATGCTGGCATTGGCGTCGGCCGACGGCGATATCTCCCTGTTCACTCCGCGCCCGACCTATGCGGCCACCGACGCCGACGCGCCCGCCAGGCTCGAGGCGACACCGAAGCCGCCTGCGGCCGCAGCGCCGGCCAAAGTGGCGCTGGCCTCCGCAACGGCCAAGCCCGTCATCAAGCCTCGCTCGAACCTCGTACTCAACGATTCGCAGATCGCCAGCATCAAGAGACGACTCAACCTGACGCCGGAGCAGGAGCGCTATTGGCCCGCGGTCGAGGCCGAATTGCGCAAGATGGAGTACAGCAAAAAGTCGGCGTCGGGCGGCAGCCGCATGGCGTCGATCGACATGAGCAAGGTCAATGTCGAGGGGCTCAAAAACGCCGGGTTCCCGCTGGTGATGAGCTTTAGCGACGACCAGCGGCGAGAGCTCAAATCACTCGCCCACCTTTTGGGCCTCGAGAGCGTCATGGCGGGCCTCTGAGCACCGCGTGCATCGTGAGCGAGCCACGCCCGGCCGATGCGCCGGGCTTTTTATTGCCGCACCCTTCGCTCCATGACGGCGGCCGGTGACGCCGCCCGGTGTGCACTTGACCTCAAGGCGCGCTAAACTTCGCTCAATCGGCAACAGAACAAGGTGGAGACGTCCATGGACATGAGCGTCACGGTGAGCGCGGCCAGCGCCGAGCCACAGCGCGAGAAAGCCGAGGCCAAAACGATTGCTCGCGGCGCCAACGCCAGCGATCTCGACGCTTGGCTGGAAAAGGTCGAGGCGCTCGGGGAGCTCAAGCGCATCACCGCGGAAGTCGATCCCGATCTCGAGGCGGCAACGATCACTTACCTCGTCGGCGGCCAGAAGTCGCCCGCGCTCCTGTTCGAGAACATCAAAGGTCATCCCGGGCACCGCGCGCTCTACAACATGATTGGATGCAACCTCTCGCGCTTCTGCCTGATGATCGGCGAGCAGCCGGTGGATCATCCGCTCAAGGCGGTGCAAATCCTGCAGACCAAGCTGGGTCGTAAAATGCCGCCGAAGGAGATTTCGGCCGATCAGGCGATCTGCAATCAAAACATCGTCGAGGGCGACGACATCGATATCCGCATCTTTCCTGCGCAGCGCATGTGGCCGCTCGACGGGGGCATGTATCTCGGGACCGGCGACGCGGTGATAACCAAGGATCCCGAAACCGGTCGCATCAATGTCGGCACCTATCGGATGATGATCAAAGGCCCGCGCGAGGTCGGCGTGTAT
>VAZL01000474.1 GCA_005883445.1 Alphaproteobacteria bacterium
TAGCCCGCGGCTGCTAGCCGGGTACCGCCGTGACTTTAAGCCGGAACTATATCCACAGAAGCATGGCCAGGAGGACCAGGATCGAGTACAGCGCGACCCACATGATGTCGGAAGCCCAACCCCGCCTCTCCTCTACGGCCTGCTCGCTCATGGTGAATTCTCCTTGGCGTAGCAATGCAATGGGTCCCCCGCCCTCGCACAGTCAGCCTGCCACCAAACGGATGGACAGGTCCTTGGGACAAACCTGAATTCTTCTGAATCGACTCGTCGGTTTTGGCGGTCGCGATTGTAAAAAACGACAACTTTTTAGAAGGGGGCCTGTAAAAGTCATTGAAATCATTGGGACTCCCCAAATCGCTCTGAATCGGCCTGTCGCCGCTCGCGGCAGCCGCTCAGCCCGATTCAGAACACTTCAGATCTAGCCCAAGGACCTCAAGGCTACTCTGGAGGATGATTGTTCAGCAGCCCAAATAGGTCACGTCAGCAATCTGCGGAGGCGGTTGCCGACATGAAGAGGGCAAAACGAAAGATTGACGCCCCGCTCAACGCTTGTTCTGGCAAACTTGAGGATAGAACCATGTTAACCAGCGACGACGTACAAAAGCGAAATGCCTTTGCCGCTTGTGCTGCATTTCGCATCGAGGGCCTTGAAGCCTCTTTGGATCGTGCTCGCGAGATTGCATTCCAGGGAGAGCTGGACGCCGTAGGGCACCACATTGAAGAAGCACAAGGATACCTGGCTCAAATTCGGCTCTTGCATCAGGAAGCCCTAGATGAGTTCTGCAGAGCTCAGGGAGAATAGGACTCTTGGGCGGTCCGCAAGCGGCGATGGGCGCAAAGGGGGACCAGTGACTGTGCCGACGAGGTGACCTTGTCTCGCAAAGGTGCAAATAGTCCAACGCGCGCCCGCAAGCTTCGTTCGACCGGAACGAAGGCGAAAGCGCGCGTTAGCAACAGGCCCAATTCGCTGAGCGAGTTGAAAAAGCAACTCGAAGCGCGCACCCGTGAGCTAGCCGAGGTGCGGGGGCACCTTTCCGAGGCGCTGGAGCAACAGACGGCGACCTCCGAGGTACTCCGCGCGATCACCGGTTCGCCAGGCGACCTTAAGCCCGTCTTTGAGGCTATTCTGACCAACGCGCGCCGCCTCTGTGAGGCAAAATTCGGTCACCTGCTTATCTATGATAGCGAGCGCTTCCGCGTCGCCGCAGTGCATGCGGCGCCGTCCATCCTGACCGACTTCTTAAACCGTGGCCCATTCCCCGCTGGTGCAGCGACAGGCCTCGGCCGTCTCGCGAGTACCAAGCGGGTGGTCCACGTTGCCGACTTGAAAGCCGAACAGGCCTATCTCGATCGCGATCCGCTGCGCGTCGCGACAGTGGACGGAGCCGGGGCTCGGACGGGTCTGGCGGTGCCAATGCTCAAGGAAAATAAGCTGGTCGGCGCCATCGTCATCTACCGCCAGGAGGTTCGGCCATTCACCGACAGGCAGATCGAGCTAGTCAGTACCTTCGCGGACCAGGCGGCGATCGCGATCGAGAACGTGCGGCTGTTCGACGACGTGCAGGCACGCACGCGCGAGCTCACCGAATCGCTGCAACAGCAGACTGCCACGGCCGACATGCTCAAGGTCATCGGCCGCTCGACCTTCGATCTGCAGGCGGTGCTCGACACGCTCACCGAGTCGGCGGCACGCCTTTGCCGCGCGGATCGGGCTGCCATCCGGCTCTCCAAGGACGGCGCCTACCATCATGTCGCGAGCTACGGCTTCACCCCGGAGCAGAAGGAGTACATGAAAGAGCATGCGCTCAGGCCGGATCGCGGTTCGGTCACCGGCCGGGTCGTACTCCAAGGCAAGGCCGTTCATGTCGTGGACACCAAAGCAGATGCGGAGATTAGGCTGACTGTAGGATCCGGGTTCGCCAACGTGCGCACAGTCCTCGGCGTGCCGATGCTGCGCGAGGGCACTCCGACCGGCGTGCTGATCTTGACGCGCAGCACCGTTGAGCCGTTCACCGACAAGCAAATCGAGCTGGTCACGACCTTCGCGGACCAGGCGGCGATCGCGATCGAGAACGTGCGGGCGAGCGAGCACAAGTCGCAGTTCGTCGCCAGCATGAGCCACGAGCTGCGCACGCCGCTCAATGCCATCATCGGGCTGACCGAAATGATGGTCACGAACGCCACGCGGTTCGGCACGGAAAAGGCGCAGGAGCCGCTGCAGCGCGTGAACCGCGCTGGGACTCATCTCCTTGGCCTCATCAACCAGGTGCTCGACCTGTCGAAGATCGAGGCCGGAAAGCTCGAGTTCAACCCACAAACCGTACAGCTAGCACCGCTGATCAACGAGGTCATCGGCACCACCGGACAGCTTGCCGAGAAGAACAAGAACCGTCTCGTTGTCGACGCCCAAGAGAACCTGGGTGTCCTCACCGTGGACCCCATGCGGCTGCGGCAGATACTGCTCAACCTGCTGAGCAATGCCTGCAAGTTCACCAAACAGGGTGAGGTCAAGCTGCAGGCGCGCAAGGTGGCCAATGGAGGCAACGGGATCGAGCTGGCGGTGGTCGATACCGGCATTGGCATGACGGCGGAGCAGCAGGCAAAGCTGTTCGAGGAATTCAGCCAGGCCGATGCCGCGACCGCGCGGCGCTTCGGCGGCACCGGTCTCGGCCTCGCCATCACCCGCAAGCTCGCGCGCATGATGGGCGGTGACGTGACCGTGACGAGCGAGCAGGGCAAAGGCTCGGTGTTCACGGTGCGTTTGCCGGGCGGCGCGCCAACCTGACCAGCACAGTGGGTGAATTATTTCGGGTTCGCAACGATGCGCCGAATGGTGGCGACCAGAGACTCGAACTCGATCGGTTTGGCTTCGAACTCGTCGCAGCCCGTGGCAATGGCTTTCTGGCGCTCGCTCGCTACCGCATATGCGGACATGCCGATGATCGGGATGTGGCCGGTTAGGGCATCGTTCTTGAGGCGGCGCACCACTTCCCAGCAGTCAGCGTCTGGCATTTCGAGATCCATAAGAATTACGTCGGGGTGTTCTTTCACCGCCAGGTTGCGGCCCTTCTCGCTCTCCTCAGCTGCGAGAACCTGGAAATCGCCGAGCAGCTCAAGCCGCGTCTTGAGCA
>VAZL01000475.1 GCA_005883445.1 Alphaproteobacteria bacterium
GCAAAGATGGGAGGCCGAGCCGACTCCGGCGTGCCCATGGACCACCTTCTCCCTGTTCGTCTTCACATAAGCGACGAAATCATTGAAGTTCCCGGCCGGAAAATCCTTTCTGGCGATGAAAGCCATAGGCGATTCCGCGATCATCCCGATCGGCTCGAAGTCCTTGATCGGCTCGTAACGAAGGTTGCGGTAGAGTGCGGTATTGGCTGCATGGCCAAAGTGCATCACCAGCAGCGAGTGGCCATCGGGCGCGGATGCAGCGACCTTTGCCGTGCCGAGCGTGCCGCCCGCTCCGGCCACATTCTCCACCAGGAATAGTCTGCCCAGGACCTTGCCCGTGCCCTGGCCGATGATGCGGGTGAGTGTGTCTCCAGGCCCGCCCGCAGCATAGGGCATCATCAGCGTCACGTACTTCGAGGGAAATTCCTGTGCTTGCGCGCTCGTCGCGACGACAAAGCCTGTGCAGGCTATTGCAATAAAGGCCTTAAAAAACATTGGACGCCTCCCAGTTCCGCCGCTGAGCGTAAGCTGCCATTGGTAACTGTCACTCAATCACCTCGTCGGCGCGGGCGAGCAGTGCGGCAGGCACGTCGAGGCCCAGCGCTTGCGCGGTGATCAGGTTGACCACAAGCTCGAACTTGGTCGGCTGTTCGACCGGGAAGTCACCCGGCTTTGCTCCGCGCAGAATCTTGTCGACATAGTCGCCGGCGCGGCGGAACAGATCGACGTTACTCGCTCCATACGATACGAAACCGCCCGCTCCGAGATAATCGCGGAACGGATGGATCGTCGGCAATCGCGCACCGAGCGCCAGCGTGTTGATGCGCGCGTGGGTGGCATTGACCAGCGGGTCGGGACACACATAAAGGGCTTGTACGTCGCCCTTAAGGGTCCGGAAGGCGGGCGCTATATCCTCGGCGCGCCGGATTTCGAGCACGTCGACGTCGAGGCGAAGCCTGTGGGCTGCCGCCTGCGCCTCAGCGATCTCCAGCACCGAGCTGGAAGATCCGATATTGCCGATGATCGCCAACCGGCGAAGCCCGGGGAGCACTTCGCGCAGAAGCTCGATCCGCTTGCCGGCAAGGTCGACTGACTGAATCGACAGGCCAGTGAGGTTGCCGCCCGGCCGCGCCAGAGAAGTGACCATGCCTTGACCGACTGGGTCCCCTGCCAGCGCGAACACAATCGGGATCGTCGAAGTCTCCTGCCGTGCAGCAATGGCTGCGCTTCCCACCGTAACGATGACATCGACCTTGAGCCGGACGAACTCTGCCGCGATTTCCGCGTACCGCTCGTTGCGGCCCTCTGCCCAGCGATATTCGATGGCCACCGTGCGGCCCTCGATCCAACCGAGTTCACGCAGTCGCTGCACAAAGGCGGCGGTCCATTGGCTCCAGTTCGCAGAAGTGGCAGCGCCCAGTAAACCAATGGTCGGCAGCCTCGCTTGCTGCGCGCGCGCCGCGAGCGGCCACGCGGCCGCCGCGCCGCCGAACAGCGTGATGAACTCGCGGCGGTTCATGTGTGGATGGCCCCCGCCTGGCAAGAGATAACTTCGCGTGCCGCACAGAAGTCGCTTGCAGTCATGTGTCCGGCCTGTTCATGCAGTCCGGATGGACTGCTGGCCCTGATGGGGTCCGCGAACCGAGGCCTCATCATTCGAGCGGGATCGATGTCCCGATGAACCGGCAGGCTTCTCTCGGTTGCGTCGGAACGACCGACTGTGCCATCACGCGTCATTACTCTCTCGCAAGCTCCAGCGTCGGCGCCCGGGCTAAGCCGCCAAGGCGCGAGGCTGGTATTCCTTCTGGCGCAGCATCACCGCCCAGGCAATGCGCGCCGTCTTGTTCGCCAGCGCCACGGCTACGACCAGCGGCGGCCGCCGCCTGCGAATGCCGATCACCCACGGATCGGCCTTGGTCGCCTTCGAGCGCAGCAGATTGGCGCTTGCTCCATTGATGAGCAGCCGGCGCAAATAACGGTTACCGCGTTTGGTGATGCCGCCCAGTCGGGTTTTCCCGCCGGTCGAATTCTGCCGCGGCACCAGGCCCAGCCAAGCCGCGAACTCTCGGCCCGAGCGGAACACACCGGGGTCGGCTACCGTCGTGGCAATCGCCGTGGCGATGATCGGCCCAATGCCCGGAATGCTCGCCAGCCGCTGACTGACCGCGTTCGTCTTGTGCCAAGCCATCAGCTGCTTCTCCAGCGCTGCAATCGCCGCTTCGATCTGCTCGAGCTGAGCTGCCAGCACCTGCAGCACCTGCCGCGCCACATCGGGCAGGCGCGTATCGCCATCGTCGCGAACAATCGCGATCAGCTCGCCGACATTGCGCAAGCCCTGCGCCGCCACCATTCCGAACTCCGCCAGATGTGCCCGCAACGCGTTCACCAGCATCGTGCGCTGACGCACCAGTTGCTCACGGCCACGATGCAGCAGCGCCGTCGCCTGTTGCTCTGTCGTCTTGACCGGCACAAATCGCATCGTCGGGCGCTGAACAGCCTCGCAAATCGCTTCGGCATCGGCGGCATCGTGCTTATTGCGCTTGATGTACGCCTTCACGTATTGCGCCGGCATCAGCCGCACCTCATGGCCAAGCGCGCCCAGCTCGCGCGCCCAATAGTGCGCCGTCGCACACGCTTCCAGCCCAACCACACAGCGTGGAATGCGGCTGAAGAACGCCAACACTTGCCCGCGCCGCAGTCGCTTGCGCAGAACCGTTGTACCCTCTGCATCAATGCCGTGAGCTTGAAAAACATGCTTGGCTAGATCCAGGCCAATCGTCGTAATCTCGCTCATGGATGGCTCCCTGTTCCTGGTGATTCGCGAGAACACCAGCTTGGCACGTCGATGCCGCAAGGGGGCCATCCACCCCATCATTCGATCACCTCGTCGGCGCGCGCGAGCACGGTCGGCGGCACGTCGAGGCCGAGGGCCTTGGCGGTCTTGAGGTTGAGGATCGTTTCGTACTTGGTCGGCGCCTGCACGGGCAGATCGGCCGGCTTCTCGCCCTTCAGGACGCGGTCGACGTAGCCGGCGGCGCGCCGGAACTGATCGGCGAAATCAGGCCCATAGGAGATCAGGCCGCCGGGGTCGACGAAGACACGATCGTAGTAGACCGCGGGCAGCTTGTGGCAGGCCGCCAGCTTGACGTTCAGGTC
>VAZL01000476.1 GCA_005883445.1 Alphaproteobacteria bacterium
GACGACTGTTGCCTTCGAACGAGGCCAATTCACGGTTCTTCTCGGCGCATCGGGCGCCGGCAAATCGACTTTGCTGCGGGCGCTCAACGGTCTCGTCAAACCGACAGCCGGTCGCGTGATCGTCGAAGGCATTGGCGAACTGCGTGGCAGCCGCGCCATGCGGGCGCATCGCCGCCGCACCGGCATGGTGTTCCAGCAGCACCAGTTGATTGGCCGCGCAACGGTGCTGAGCAACGTATTGACGGGACGCCTGGGCTACCATTCCGGACTGCGCACGCTGCTGCCGCTGCCGGCGACGGAGAAGTGTCTCGCACTCGAGGCGATCGAGCGCGTCGGGTTGATCGACTATAGCTTGCGCCGCGCCGATCAGTTGTCCGGCGGTCAGCAGCAGCGGGTCGGTATCGCGCGCGCGCTCGTGCAAGAGCCGACACTCATCCTCGCCGACGAGCCGGTCGCGAGCCTCGATCCTACGACGGCCGACCGTGTGCTTGGCCTGCTTTACACGATCTGCAAGACCGACGGCATCACCGCCGTCGTCAGCCTGCATCAACTCGAATTCGCGCGCCGTTATGCCGAGCACATCGTTGGTCTGACCCGTGGCTCGGTCGTCTTTGACGGTCCGCCGACGAAGCTTGGTCCGACCGAGATCAACCGCATCTATGGAACGGTCGCAAGAGCAGAGACCATGGCCCGCAAGACAGGAACTTACGCATGAATCGCCGCACGCTTCTCGCTGCCACCTCGCTTCTGCTGTCGCCTTTCGCCGCGTTGGCGCAGACCCGCGACCCGGCTAAGCTTCGCGTCGCGCTGCTGCCCGACGAGAACGCCGCGACGCTCATTCAGAACGCGCAACCGCTGAAGGCCTACCTGGAGAAAGAGCTAAAGAAGGACATCGAGCTCATCGTCACCACCGATTACTCGTCGATGATCGAAGCCATGCGCTTCGGCCGCATCGAGATTGCGTATTTCGGTCCGTTCTCCTACGTCCTTGCCAAATCGAAGGCGCATGAGATCGAGCCGTTCGCGGTCGGAATCGAGCGCGGCTCGCCGACCTACAACTCGGTCGTGGTCGCGCAGGTCGGGGGTCCGGTCGCATCTGTGGCCGATATCCGCGGCAAGGATTTCGGCTTTGGCGATCAGGCGTCCACGTCGAGCCATCTGATCCCGCGCGCTCTGCTGCTCAAGAACGGCCTTGACGCAGGCAAGGATTATCGGCCGGTCCATCTCGGTGCGCATGATGCAGTGGCGCGCGCCGTGCAAAGCGGCCAAGTGCCTGCCGGCGCGCTCTCCAAGGCCATTTTCGAGGTGCTGCTCGAGCGCAAGACGATCGACGGTGACAAGGTCAGGGTCATCGCCACCTCGGCTCCTATCCCGAACTATCCGATGGTGATGCAGGGCAATCTCGCGCCGGAGCTTAAGGATGCCATCCGCAAGGCGTTCCTGGAGTTGAAGGATGCCGCGGTGCTGAAATCCTTCCGCGTGCAGGGCTTCGCCGCGACTGACGACAGCGCCTACGACGTATTGCGCGAGACCGCGAAAATTCTCGATCTCGATTTGTCGAAGTTGCGGGGATGACCCCCGTCGCCGACCGCCACGGCGAGATTCTCGCCGCGGAGCGACTTGCCGCGCTCAAGCAGGCGGCTCAGCTCGCGGTGGTGATGCTGGTCTGCGTCCTGGCGCTGTGGGCGACCGGCTTCTTCGACGCCGAGCGCCTGGTGGAAGGCGGGCCTGCTTTTGCTCAGCTGTTCCGCGAAATGGTTCCGCCCGATTTCGGCCGCTGGCAAAGCTGGCTCAAGCCGCTCGCCGACACACTCGCGATGTCGATTGCTGGAACTGCGCTCGCGGTCGCAATTTCGCTGCCGCTTGCTCTGCTGTCCGCGTCCAACACGTCACCGCATCCGCTGATTTATCACGCCTTCCGCACGATGCTCAGCGGACTGCGCTCGGTGCCCGAACTGATCATGGGTATCGTATTCGTGGCTGCGGTGGGCTTTGGCGCGCTGCCCGGCGGGCTGGCACTCGCGCTGCACTCAACCGGCATGGTCGGCAAGTTCTACGCGGAAGCGATCGAGCACGTCGATCCTCGCCCGATCGAGGCAGCGCGCGCGGCGGGCGCGAGTTCGTTCCAGGTCATCACGCATGCAGTCCTGCCGCAGGTGCTGCCGCAACTCGCCGACATCACGATCTACCGCTGGGAATATCATTTCCGCGCCTCGACCGTGCTCGGCATCGTCGGCGCCGGCGGCATCGGCTTCGAGCTGATCGCGGCGCTGCGTATCATCAAGTACGATCAAGTGTCAGCGATCCTGCTCACGATTCTCGTGTGCGTAATCATGGTCGACGGCCTCGGCGCGTGGTTGCGCAGAAAGTTGAAATGAAACCTGAGCGGCCGCGCATTGTTGTCAGCAATTGGGTGCACGAGGACGTGCTCGGGCGCCTTGGCGCGATCGGCGAAGTCGATGCCAACCGCACACGCACGCCGTGGCCGCGGGAAGAATTGACCAAGCGCGCCGCCTTGGCCGACGCGTTGCTCGCTTTCATGACCGATCATGTCGACGTCGACTTTCTGGCGGCTTGCCCGCGAGTCAAGGTGATCGCGGGCGCGCTCAAGGGCTTCGACAATTTCGATGTTGAGGCCTGCACGGCGGCGGGCGTATGGGTCACGATCGTTCCTGATCTGCTCACCAATCCGACGGCGGAGCTCGCCGTTGCCTTGGCGCTCGGGCTCGGACGCAAATTGCGCGAGGCCGACGCCGTCGTGCGCTCCGGCACGTTCAAGGGCTGGCGGCCTATCCTCTACGCCACCGGGCTCGACCAGTCCGTCGTCGGCATCGTCGGATTGGGCGCCGTCGGCTGCGCGATCGCGACGCGTCTCTCCGGTTTCGGCTGCCGCATCCTTGGGGTCGATCCGAGCGTAGAGGCGCCGCCCGGCGTCATGCGGTGCGATCTGCCGGCGGCACTAGCGGCGAGCGACTACCTGATTTTGGCCGTTCCGCTCTCGGCCGATACCTTCCATATGATCAGCCGCGATGCGCTCAAGCGCATGAAGCCCGGCGCGCTTCT
>VAZL01000065.1:0-16405 GCA_005883445.1 Alphaproteobacteria bacterium
CAAGGGCAAGAAGACCCGCAGGAACAAATCCACCACGAAATTCATCATCGCGAGCCGCCACACGCGGAAGAAGTAGCGAGGACGGCATCATGGCGCGTTCGATTTGGAAGGGTCCGTTCGTCGACGGCTATCTGCTCAAGAAGGCGGAGGCGTCCCGCTCGTCGGGCCGTCACGAGATGATCAGGATCTGGAGCCGGCGCTCGACCATCCTGCCGCAGTTCGTCGGGCTGACCTTCGGCGTCTACAACGGGCACAAGCACATTCCGGTGCTGGTGACCGAGGAGATGGTCGGACACAAGTTCGGGGAATTCGCGCCGACGCGGATGTTCTATGGCCATTCGTCGGACCGCAAAGCGAAACGCGCGGCGGGCCCCGCGGCTCCTGGCGCCGCCGCCGCACCCGCCGCCGCTGCACCGACTGCGCCCGGATCCGGCGGCGGCTCGCAAGGCTGAGGGCGAACATGGGCAAAAAGACACGCGAGCGCGCGCTTGCCGAGAACGAGGCGAAAGCGGTCGCCCGCATGCTGCGGGTGAGCCCGCAGAAGCTCAATCTGCTGGCTCAGCTTATCCGCGGCAAGAAGGTTGCGACCGCGCTCGCCGATCTCGAATTCTCGCGCAAGCGCATCGCCCGCGATGTGCGCAAGTGCCTGGAATCGGCGATTGCCAACGCCGAAAACAATCACGACCTCGACGTCGACGATCTCGTCGTTGCCGAGGCGCATGTCGGCAAGGCGATCGTGATCAAGCGTTTTCACCCGCGGGGTCGCGGCCGCATCGGCCGGATTCTCAAGCCGTTCGCGAACCTGACCATCGTCGTGCGCGAGGTCGAGGCCGCAGCTTCGTAAGAGGGAACCAATGGGTCAAAAGGTCAATCCAATCGGCTTGCGGCTCGGCATCAACCGCACCTGGGATTCGCGCTGGTACTCCGGCAAGAACGAGTACGGCCAGTTGCTGCACGAGGACATGAAGATCCGCGAGGAGCTGATGAAGGATCTCAAGCAGGCGGCGGTATCGAAAATCATGATCGAGCGGCCGCACAAGAAGTGCCGCGTGACTGTTCAATCCGCGCGCCCGGGCGTCGTCATCGGCAAGAAGGGCGCCGACATCGAGAAGCTGCGCAAGAAGGTCACCAAGCTCACGAAATCCGACGTCGTGATCAACATCGTCGAGATCCGCAAGCCGGAGCTCGATGCCCAGCTCGTCGCCGAATCGATCGCGCAACAGCTCGAGCGCCGCGTGGCCTTCCGCCGCGCCATGAAGCGCGCCGTGCAGTCGGCGATGCGGCTCGGCGCCGGCGGTATCCGCATCAATTGCTCGGGGCGGCTCGGCGGCGCGGAGATCGCGCGCATGGAATGGTATCGCGAGGGCCGCGTGCCGCTGCATACGCTGCGCGCGGATGTCGACTACGGCGTCGCCACGGCTTTTACCACCTACGGCACCTGCGGCGTGAAGGTCTGGATCTTCAAGGGAGAGATCATGGAACACGATCCCATGGCGCAGGACAAGAAGATGGCGGAAGGCGAGGTTGGGCGTCCGCGTCGCGACGCGTCGTGAGGGCTCCGGGCAAAGGACTGAGAGAGGCGAACAGCCATGCTGCAACCGATGCGCACCAAGTTCCGCAAGGCGCACAAAGGCCGCATCAAGGGGATTGCGACCTCGGGCGTCGACCTGGCGTTCGGTCAATTCGGCCTCAAGGCGTTGGAGCCGGAGCGGGTCACCGCGCGCCAGATCGAGGCCGCGCGCCGCGCGCTCACCCGTCACATGAAGCGCGCGGGCCGGGTTTGGATTCGCATCTATCCGGACGTGCCGGTGTCGAAGAAGCCGCTCGAAGTGCGCATGGGTTCGGGCAAGGGGACGCCGGAATTCTGGGTCACCCGCATCAAACCGGGGCGCGTCCTGTTCGAGGTCGACGGCGTGTCGGTGGAGATGGCGCGCGAGGCGCTTGGACTCGCCGCCGCCAAGCTGCCGATCAAGACGCGCTTCATCGAGCGCATCGCGGAGTAGCATCGTCATGAAGCCGGATGACCTTCGGGCCATGACCGTCGACCAGCTCGACGACGAGGCCATGAAGCTCAAGAAGGAGCAGTTCAACCTGCGCTTTCAGCGGGCGACGGGCCAGCTCGAGAACACCGCCCGTGTGCGCCAGGTGCGGCGCGACATCGCGCGCATCAAGACCATTGCGGCGCACAAGCGCCGGCCCGAGACGAAGGCGAAGTGAGGATTTTCAGATGCCGAAGCGCACGCTGCAGGGCGTCGTGGTGAGCGACAAGCAGGACAAGACCGTGGTGGTGCGTGTCGAGCGCCGCTTCACCCATCCGGAGATGAAGAAGACGGTGCGGAGCACGAAAAAATACTACGCCCACGACGAGACCAACCAGTACGAGGTGGACGACATCGTCTGGATCGAAGAGCGCCGACCGCTGTCCAAGCTCAAGCGGTGGGAAGTGGTTCGGGGCGAGAAGAAGAAGGTCGTGTGAGCGCAGTGCGCGCGGAAATCGAGAGGACGAGGGTGGCGTCATGATTCAGATGCAGACCAACCTCGACGTGGCGGATAATTCCGGCGCGCGGCGCGTCATGTGCATCAAAGTGCTCGGCGGTTCGAAGCGCAAATACGCCACCATCGGCGACGTCATCGTGGTGTCGGTGAAAGAGGCGATCCCGCGCGGACGCGTGAAGAAAGGCGAGGTGATGAAGGCGGTCGTGGTGCGGATCTCGAAGGACATCAAGCGCCCCGACGGTTCGATCATCCGCTTCGATCGCAATGCCGCAGTGCTGATAAATCCGCAGATGGAGCCGGTCGGCACTCGCATCTTCGGGCCGGTTCCGCGCGAGCTTCGCGCCAAGAACCACATGAAGATCATCTCGCTCGCGCCGGAGGTGCTGTGATGGCGGCGAAAATCCGCAAGGGCGACAAGGTGATCGTGCTCACGGGCCGCGACAAGGGCCGCAGCGGCGAAGTGATCGAGGTGCGCACCGAGGAGGGCCGCGCCCTGGTGCGCGGCGTCAATCTGGTCAAGCGGCACCAGAAGCAAAGCGCGCAGCAGGAGGGCGGCATCATCTCCAAGGAGGCCGCCGTGCATCTGTCCAATCTCGCGCTCGCCGATCCCAAGGACGGCAAGCCGACACGCATCGGCTTCAAGTTCGTGGGCGAGGGCGACAATCGACGCAAGGTGCGGGTGGCCAAGCGTTCGGGAGTTGAGATCGATGGCTGACACCGAAACCAAGTCCAAGGCCGAGAAGGAGCCTCAGAAATCGGACAAAGCTCCGCGGCCCGAGAAGGGCGACAAGGCGCAGCAGGCGCAAAAGGGTCCCAAGCCCGAGAAGGGCGACAAGGCCGCCAAGGGCGAAGCGCCGCCGCCAAAGCCGAGGCGACGGGAGGAGCGCGTCACGCCGCGGCTCAAGACCTATTTCGAGGACGTCGTGCGCAAGAAACTCTTTGATGAGCTCGGCTACAAGAGCCGCCAGCAGGTGCCGGTGATCGAGAAGGTCGTGATCAACATGGGCATCGGCGAAGGCGTCGCCGACCGCAGGAAGGTCGAAGCCGCCGCCAATGATCTCGGCCTGATCGCGGGCCAGAAGGCGGTGATCACGAAGGCCAGAAAGTCGATCGCTACCTTCAAGGTGCGCGACGGTCAGCCGATCGGCTGCAAGGTGACGCTGCGCAAGGCGCGCATGTACGAGTTCGTCGATCGGCTGATCAATATCGCGCTGCCGCGCGTGCGCGATTTTCGCGGCTTGTCGCCGAAGAGCTTCGACGGCGGGGGGAACTACACGATCGGCATCAAGGAGCACATCATCTTTCCCGAGATCGACTACGACAAGGTCGCCGACGTCTGGGGGATGGACATTACCGTGTGCACCAGCGCGAAAACCGACAACGAGGCGCGAGCGCTGCTGAGCGCGTTCAACTTCCCGTTCCGGCAGTGAGCTCATCCGCAGCGCCGGACAGCCAGGAGACATTGATGGCAAAGAAGAGTTCGATCGAGAAAAACAATAGGCGGCGCAAGCTAAGCAAGAAGTATTCCGGCCGGCGCGCTCGGCTCAGGGCCATTGCTCGCGACAAGACCAAGCCGATGGAGGAGCGATTCGCGGCAACCCTCAAGCTCGCGGAGCTGCCGCGCAACTCTTCGGCGACCCGCATTCGCAATCGTTGCGAGGTGTCCGGTCGGCCGCGCGGCTACTACCGCAAGCACCGGCTGTCGCGCATCGCGCTTCGGGATCTCGGCTCCAAGGGGCTGATCCCGGGCTTGGTCAAGTCGAGCTGGTAAGGAGGGCGGGGCGATGGGTATGAACGATCCGCTCGGCGATATGATTGCCCGCATTCACAACGCGCAAATGCGCAACAAGTCGAAGGTGTCGACGCCGGCATCCAGGTTGCGCGTCAGCGTGCTGGATGTGCTCAAGACCGAAGGCTTCATCCGCGGCTACGCGGCGGTCGAGCACTCGAACGGGCGCAAAGAACTCGAGATCGAGCTGAAATACTCGGACGGCGAGCCGGTGATCCGCGAGATTTCGCGGGTATCGAAGCCGGGGCGGCGGGTCTATGCCTCGGTCAAGGCGCTTCCGCGTGTGAACAACGGATTGGGGGTTGCGATCCTGTCGACACCCAAGGGTGTGATGGCCGATCACGACGCGCGCGACAACAATGTGGGCGGAGAAATTCTCTGCACCGTCTTTTGATATGAAACGAAGGAGCCCGAGTCGCGGTGCAATCCGCGGCCGTGCATGACCGCCGAGCGATCGTTCTAACAGCACCCCATCGGACCAGCAGCCATGTCTCGTGTCGGAAAAAAACCTGTTGCGATTCCCTCCGGCGTCACCGCCAGCGTGGAAGGTCAGGTCGTCAAGGTGAAGGGCCCCAAGGGCGCGCTTGCGGTCGCGCTGCACGGCGATGTGGCGGCCAAGGTCGAAGGCAGCGAGGTCAAGATCGATCCGCGCGCCGACACCAAGCGCGCGCGGGCCATGTGGGGGACCTACCGGTCGCTGCTCGCCAATGCGATGACGGGCGTTACCAAGGGCTTCGAGCGCCGGCTCGAGATCACCGGCGTCGGCTATCGCGCCGCCGTGCAGGGCAAGAACCTTCAGGTCCAGCTCGGCTACAGCCACGATATCGTTTACCCGATCCCGGAGGGCATCACCATCGCGGTGCCCAAGGCGACCGAGGTCGTCGTCACCGGCATCGACCAGCAGAAGGTCGGCCACGTCGCCGCCGAAATCCGCGCTTTCCGAAAGCCCGAACCCTACAAGGGCAAGGGCGTCAAGTACGCGGGCGAATACATCTTCCGCAAGGAAGGCAAGAAGAAATGATGGGAGCGCACGATGGCGAGCGTCGCTGATCGGACCTTGCGGCGGACGGCGAAAGTGCGGCGAAACGTCCGCCGCGCCGGCGGCCATCGCGCGCGGCTTTCGGTCTTCCGCTCGTCGAAACACATCTATGCGCAGGTGATCGACGATGCGAACGGCCGAACCGTCGCATCCGCCTCCTCGCTGGAGAAGGACATGCGCGAAAGCCTCAAGACCGGCGCCAACATCGAGGCGGCAAAGGCGGTCGGAAAACGGCTCGCCGAGCGCGCCTCGGCGAAGGGCATCAAGGAGGTCGTCTTCGATCGCGGCGGCTATCTCTTTCACGGCCGCGTCAAGGCGCTGGCGGATGCGGCCCGCGAGGGCGGGCTCAGTTTCTGAAGGTGGACGAGGGAGCGCCAACGATGATCGTGAACCGAGAGATGAGTCGTCGGGCATGCCTGCCCCGTCCCCGGGCTATAACTGCAGACGAGAACGAGTTGGAACAAAATCATGGCACGTGAACCACGCGATCGCCGCGACCGGGAAGAGCGCGACAACGAATTCACCGACAAGCTTGTCCACATCAACCGCGTGGCCAAGGTCGTGAAGGGTGGCCGCCGCTTCGGCTTTGCCGCGCTGGTGGTCGTCGGCGACGAGAAGGGGCGGGTCGGCTTCGGCCACGGCAAGGCGCGCGAGGTCCCGGAGGCAATCCGCAAGGCAACCGACGCCGCCAAGCGCGGTCTCATCCGCGTGCCGCTGCGCGAAGGGCGAACGCTGCATCACGACGTGGCCGGCCGCCACGGCGCGGGCCGCGTGTTCCTGCGGGCGGCACCGCCCGGCACAGGCATCATCGCCGGCGGTCCGATGCGCGCCGTGTTCGAGACGTTGGGCATGCAGGACGTAGTGGCGAAATCGCTCGGCTCATCCAATCCCTACAATATGGTGCGCGCGACGTTCGATGCGCTCAAGCGCCAGGACTCGCCGCGTACCGTCGCCGCGCGCCGCAATATCAAGGTATCAACGCTGCAGGCGCGCCGACGTGACGTCGGCGAGGGTGAGCAGGCCGCAGACTAAAAGCCCATCACAGGCGCCGAGAGGCCGGATATGAGCAAGAGCGACAAAGTCATCAAGGTCGAACAGACCGGCAGCGCCATTCGCCGTCATCATACCCAACGCGAGACGCTGATCGGGCTCGGCCTCAATCGCATCGGCCGCGTCGTGGAATTGCCGGATACGCCGCAGACGCGGGGCATGATCGCCAAGGTGAAGCATTTGGTTCGCGTGGTGGACGCGCAGGGAGAGCGCCGATGAAGCTCAACGAACTGGCCGATCGTCCGGGCGCGCGCAAGAAACGTCTCCGCATCGGCCGCGGCATCGGCTCCGGGATGGGCAAGACCGGCGGCCGCGGCGGCAAAGGCCAGACCGCGCGCGCCGGTGCGCGGATCAAAGGCTTTGAAGGCGGCCAGATGCCGCTGCATCGGCGGCTGCCGAAGCGCGGCTTTCGCAATACGCCGTTCGCGCGCAAGCTCAACGAAGTCAATCTCGGCAAGGTTCAGGCGGCGATCGATGCCGGCAAGCTCGATGCGGCTGTGACCGTGGATGCCGCGGCTTTGGTGAAGGCGGGCGTGCTGAGAAGGGCCAAAGACGGCGTCCGGTTGCTCGGATCCGGCGAAATCAAGGCCAAGGTCGCTTTCTCGGTCTGGGGGGCGTCCAGATCGGCGGTGGCGGCGGTGGAGAAGGCGGGCGGGTCGGTGACCCTGCTGGCGCCGAAGCGGGAGACGGGCGAACAGGCCGCCTGATGCCTATATAGGACGGGGCGCACGCGCGCCTCGAGCGAGCGGTCGGTGTGTTCGGGGGCGCAACGGGAGCTTCAGACCTATGGTCTCTGCAGCAGAACAACTCGCCGCCAATCTTAATTTCTCGGCGCTCGCCAAGGCCGAGGAACTCAAGAAGCGGATCTGGTTTACGCTCGGCGCGCTCCTGGTCTATCGGCTCGGCACCTATATCCCGCTGCCCGGCATCGATCCTTCGGCCTGGGACCAGATCTTCCGCTCGCAGGCCGGCGGCATTCTCGGCATGTTCAACATGTTTTCCGGCGGCGGCATCCACCGGATGGCGATCTTCGCCCTCAATATCATGCCGTACATTTCGGCCTCGATCATCATCCAGCTGATGACCACGGTGTCGCCCACGCTCGAGCAGCTCAAGAAGGAGGGCGAGCAGGGGCGCAAGGTCATGAACCAATATACGCGCTACCTCACGGTGCTGCTGGCGGCGTTCCAATCTTATGGCATCTCGGTCGGCCTCGAAGGGGCCGGCAACGTCGTGTCCGACCCCGGCTGGTTCTTTCGCATCGAGACGGTGATCACGCTCACCGGCGGGACCATGTTCCTCATGTGGCTCGGCGAGCAGGTCACCTCGCGCGGCATCGGCAACGGCATCTCGCTCATCATTCTCTCGGGCATCGTGGCGGAGTTGCCATCGGCGATCGCGGGAACGCTCGAACTCGGCCGTCAAGGCGCGCTATCGACGGGACTGATCCTGGTGGTGCTGGTGACGGTGGTCGCCGTGATCGCCTTTATCGTGTTCATGGAGCGGGCGCAGCGTCGGCTGCTGATCCAGTATCCTAAACGTCAGGTCGGCAACCGCATGTTCGAGGGGCAGTCCTCCCATTTGCCGCTCAAGCTCAACACCTCGGGCGTGATCCCGCCGATCTTCGCCTCTTCGCTGCTGTTGTTGCCGACGACGGTCGCCAACTTCAATGCCGGCCAAGGCCCGGATTGGTTCGTCGCCGTCACCACCCAGCTCGGCCATGGACGGCCGCTGTTCCTGATCCTCTATATCGGGCTCATCGTCTTCTTCGCCTTTTTCTATACGGCGATCGTGTTCAACCCGACGGAAACCGCGGAGAACTTGAAGAAGCACGGCGGCTTCATCCCCGGCATTCGGCCGGGCGAGCGCACGGCGGAGTACATTGACTATGTGCTCTCGCGCATCACCGTCATCGGCGCGGGCTACCTCGCCCTCGTTTGCCTGTTGCCCGAGATCCTGATCTCTTACGCGGCCGTACCGTTTTATTTCGGCGGCACCTCGCTCTTGATCGTGGTCAGCGTGACCATGGACACGGTGGCGCAAATCCAGGGCTACTTGTTGGCGCACCAGTATGAAGGACTAATCAAGCGATCGAAGCTGCGGGGGCGGCGTAGATGAGGTTGATACTGCTCGGCCCGCCGGGGGCCGGCAAAGGCACGCAGGCGCAGCGGCTCGTCGCCAAGCATGGTCTGGTGCAGCTTTCGACCGGCGAGATGCTGCGCGCCGCGGCCGAGGCCGGCACGCCGATCGGCGTGCGCGCCCAGGAGATGATGGCGCGCGGCGAACTTGTGCCCGACGACATGGTGGTGGCGATCGTCTCCGCGCGCATCGAGGAGCCCGATGCACGCAGGGGCTTCATCCTGGACGGTTTCCCGCGCACGGTGCCGCAGGCGCATGCGCTCGATCGCATGCTCAAGGAGAAGGGCTGCGAGCTCGACGCCGTCATCGAGCTCAAGGTGGACGAGGGCGTCCTGCTCAAACGCATCGAGAAGCGGATCGCGGAGACGAAGGCGCGGGGCGAGACGTTGCGCGCCGACGATGATCCGGAGGTGTTGCACCGGCGGCTCTTGGCCTACCGCGATCAGACCGCGCCGCTCGCCACGTATTACCAGCTTCAGAGCGTGTTGCGCTCGGTCGACGGCATGGCGCCGATCCCGCAGGTGGGAAGCGCCATCGATCGGGTGCTTCGCGGTGCGGCCGTCAAGAAGCCGCCGGCGAGGGCGCCGGAGAAACGAGCCAAGACCTCGGCGGGCAAGGGCGGCAAGCGCAGCGGTCGGGGAACGAGTACCGCTGGGGTCAAAAACGCGGCCCGCAAACCGTTGAAAACGAAGGCCAACACCGCCAAATCGGGCGGGCGCAAGGGCGCCGGCCGCAAGGCGCCTGCGCGCAAAAGCCCTTCCCGCCGGAGGTTGACGAAACGCCGTTGAATCCATTAATAACCCGCATCCAAGTTGAGAGGTCGAACGATACCGGGCCCTGGGGAACGGGGAGGGTGTCGCGTTATCGTTTGCGAACCGCCCTCGTGAGGAGCGCCGGCCGCTGCGCTTGCGCCTGCAATAGGAGTGACTAGCTGTGGCCCGCATCGCCGGCGTCAACATACCGACCAACAAACGCGTCGTTATTGCACTGCAATATATCCACGGGATCGGGCCTAAAAAGGCCAATGAAATCATGACGAAAGTCGGAATCCCGGATGCCCGCCGGGTGTCGCAGCTGACCGACCAGGAAGTGCTGCAGATCCGCGAGGTCATCGACCGCGACTACATCGTCGAGGGCGACCTTCGGCGCGAGGTGGCCATGAACATCAAGCGGCTGATGGATCTCGGCTGCTACCGTGGGTTGAGGCACCGTCGCGGACTACCCGTCCGCGGCCAACGCACCCATACCAATGCCCGCACCCGCAAGGGGCCGGCAAAGCCGATTGCCGGCAAGAAGCGCGCACCTTGAGTTGACGTAGTCTGCTGCGTGGTCACAGCACCAGTCATCGGCCCGGCCGAGCTGCGAGAGGATGAAGAATGGGCAAAGAAGCCACCCGCGTTCGCAAACGCGAGCGCAAGAATATCGCTTCCGGAGTCGCGCATGTGAACGCGACCTTCAATAACACCATGATCACCATTACGGACGCGCAAGGAAACACCATCGCCTGGTCGTCTGCCGGCACCATGGGCTTCAAGGGCTCGAGAAAATCGACGCCCTACGCAGCGCAGGTGGCGGCCGAGGACGCCGCCAAGAAGGCACAGGAGCACGGCATGCGCACCCTCGAAGTCGAGGTCGCGGGCCCGGGCTCCGGCCGTGAATCGGCGTTGCGCTCGCTGCAGTCGGCCGGCTTCACCATCACCTCCATCCGCGACGTGACGCCGATACCACACAACGGCTGCCGTCCACGCAAGAGGCGCCGAGTATGACAGACGATGTTCTCATTGGGCGGACTCCAGAGGAGTCCGCCGCTGTAGGAAATTCCCCCGGGGCGGAGTGGGGGGCGCGGCCCGCCGCCGCGCCGCACAAAGGCATGGGTGCCAACGTGACGATCCAGAAGAACTGGCAGGAACTGATCCGACCGAACAAGCTCCAGGTGGCGGCAGGCGCCGATCCCAAGCGCGAAGCCACCGTGGTTGCCGAGCCGCTCGAGCGCGGTTTCGGCGTGACGCTGGGCAATGCGCTGCGACGCATCTTGCTGTCGTCGCTGCAAGGAGCGGCGGTGCAGTCGGTTCATATCGACGGGGTGTTGCACGAGTTCTCCTCGATCCCCGGCGTGCGCGAGGACGTGACCGACATCGTGCTCAACATCAAGGACATCGCCATCAAAATGCAGGGCGACGGACCCAAGCGCATGGTGGTGAAGAAGCAAGGACCGGGCACGGTCACCGCCGGCGATATTCAGACCGTGGGCGACATCGTCGTGCTCAACCCCGATCTCGTGCTGTGTACGCTGGACGAGGGCGCCGAGATCCGCATGGAGTTCACGGTCAATACCGGGAAGGGCTATGTCCCCACCGAGCGTAACCGTCCCGAGGACGCGCCGATCGGACTGATCCCGGTCGACAGTCTCTATTCGCCGGTGCGCAAGGTCTCCTACAAAGTCGAGAATACCCGCGAAGGCCAGATTCTCGATTACGACAAGTTGACGATGCAGATCGAGACCAACGGTGCGGTCAGTCCGGACGACGCGGTCGCTTACGCCGCGCGCATCCTGCAGGACCAGCTCAACGTCTTCGTCAACTTCGAGGAGCCGCGCAAGGAGGTTGTGGCCGAGGCCATTCCCGACCTCGCCTTCAACCCGGCCTTCCTCAAGAAGGTGGACGAGCTCGAGCTGTCGGTGCGTTCGGCCAACTGTCTGAAGAACGACAACATCGTCTATATCGGCGACCTCGTGCAGAAGAGCGAAGCGGAAATGCTCCGCACCCCGAACTTCGGCCGCAAGTCGCTCAACGAGATCAAGGAAGTGCTGGCCCAGATGGGTCTGCATCTCGGCATGGAAGTGCCGGGCTGGCCGCCGGAGAACATCGACGAGCTCGCCAAGCGTCGCTGTGCCTTGTGCGGAGTACGCGCATGCGTCACGCTAACGCCCATCGCAAGCTCAATCGCACCAGCGAGCATCGCCGTGCGATGTTCGCCAACATGGCGGCAGCGCTGATCAAGCACGAGCAGATCGTGACTACTTTGCCGAAAGCGAAAGACTTGCGGCCGATCATCGAGAAACTGGTCACGCTCGGAAAGCGTGGCGACCTGCACGCGCGCCGCCAGGCGATCGCGCAGATGCGCGACATCGCCATGGTCAAGAAGCTGTTCGAGGTGCTCGGTCCCCGCTACAAGGACCGCAACGGCGGCTATACCCG
The DNA here is from genome assembly GCA_005883445.1 of Alphaproteobacteria bacterium. GTDB lineage: Bacteria > Pseudomonadota > Alphaproteobacteria > Rhizobiales > Xanthobacteraceae > VAZQ01. The sequence continues at coordinate 11,711 of VAZL01000065.1, forward strand.
CGTGCTCAAGGCTGGCTTCCGCTACGGCGATTCCGCTCCCGTCGCGGTCATCGAATTCGTCGATCGCGACGTGGAGGCGAAGGGGCAGGACTCGGGGCCGGTGCAAGCGCAGGCCGAAGCCGAGACCGAAGCGCCGGCGCCGGCGTGACGATGCAAGCAAGGTGACGGAACGAGAGGGTTGCGCGTCTACTTCCTTCGGCGCGCATCCTTGCCGATCACGTCGTAGACATCGGCCGGCGCGAAATCATCGGTGATGACATCGCCGTTTGCTGCCTGCAAGCGCGGCTGCTCCAGACGCCGCCGCAAAATCTGCGGTAACGGAAAGCGAAAGCCGTGGCGCTCCTGGAGCGTCGCGGCCCTGCGTTCCAGCGTGCGCGGGTCGAGCGGCGAAGCGCTGGCGACCGCGATCACTTCGCCGACCCCGCTCGGATAGAGATCGAGCGCCGCAAAGACCTCGCCCAGCGTCTTTACGGTCGAGGCATAAAGCTTGCTGCCGTCATGGACGTTGAACGCGGCGGCACCGCCGGGGGTGAGGCGCTGCTTGACCAGCGTATAGAACTCCCGCGTGAGCAGATGAAACGGCACGTAGCCGCCGCGATAGGCGTCGAGCAGGATCAAATCGTAGAGTTCGTCGTTGCGGCTGAGGAACACCCGTCCATCGCCGGCGCGATAGCGCATGCGCTCGGTCTCGCGCAGGCCGAAATAGGTCTTGGCGGCGGTGATGACGCCGGGGTCGATCTCCACCGTGGTGATCGCAGCCTCCGGCATGAAGCGCCCGAGATACGTGGAGATCGAGCCGCCGCCGAGCCCGAGCATCAGGATTTTCCGCGCCGTCTCGGGATAGATGGTCGCGATCGTCATCACCTGCGCGTAGCGCAGCGGCAGATCGTCCGGGTCGAGAAGGTTGCTCACCGATTCGGTGTAGTCCCAGCCCTTGAGCTGGAACGACATCACGAGCTGGTGCCCGCGCTTGGTGATGAAGACGTCGTTATAGGCCGTTTCGATGTGGGCGAGCCGGCCGTCGGCACGCTCGAGCATGCTCGCGCGAACGGCCTCGTCGATGAGATTGTCGGCGCGGCCGGCAGGCGCCGTGGACACGGCAAGCGCAACGACCACGAGGACGCTGCCGGCGGGGCGGTGCAGGCGGGCCAGCGCCAGCAGCGCCAAACCCGCGGCTAATCCGAGCGCGCCGAGCGTGAGCGTGATTGCGCGCGAGCCGATCGTCGGAATGAGGAAGAAGGTTGTGCCCAGCGTGCCGACGATCGCGCCTGCGGTCGAGATGCCGTAGACGGCGCCCGATACCCGGCCGGAGCGTTGCGCCGAGCGCAAGAGCAGCCGGATGGCGAAGGGCGAATACATGCCGAGAAAGGTCACCGGGAAGAACATGAGGGCGAGCGCGGCGATCAGGCTGCCGGCGCGAATGTCGTCGACGCCGGCGAGCACGAATTCGAGAATGGCTTGGGCGAAGCTCGGCAGCGCCAGGAGATAGAGCGATCCGACGATGACGGTGAGGGCAAGCACCGCGAGCGAGGCGGTGCGGTCGGCGAGCGTACCGCCGAGAAAATAGCCGGCGGTGAGGGCAATCAGCACGGTCGAGATCAGCGCCGCCCAGGTATAGATGCCGCCGCCGAAATACGGGTTGAGGTAGCGCGAGCCCAGCATTTCGAAGCTCATCACGATCGCGCCGGTGATGAAGGCGGCGGCGTAGATCATCACCGTGGCGGCGGCATGCGACGAGCCGGCGGTCGATTCGGCATGGGGACGCTGCACGAGGGCCTCGGGAGGGAAGGGGAGAGACGGGACCAGTTTAGGCGTCATCCGAGGCCTTGTTCCATAGGCGCGGCGGCCTTGCCGCCCCCTTCATTGGCCGCGCCCTTCATTTGCCGCGACCGTGGGCTTATATCTGGCCTCGCTCGAATCTGGATTGGCCCATGTCTTCACCCATGTCTTCGCAATTGAGCATGTCTTTGCCCTCGAGGTGGCTCGCGACCGCCGCCCTCATCGTCATCGCGGCGGCGCCGTTTGGCGCCGGCGCCCAGGAGCGCACCCCGGAGCGCCGCGTCCCGTCCTCCGCGAACGAGTTGCGGCTGTCCTACGCGCCGGTTGTGCGCCGCGCGACGCCGGCCGTGGTCAACGTCTATGCCGCCAAGACGGTCGCCGTCCGCAATCCCCTGTTCGACGATCCGATCTTCCGCCGTTTTTTCGGAGGGCCGGGCGCGCCCGGCGGATCGGGCGACCAGGTCCAGCGTTCGCTTGGCTCGGGCGTCCTCGTCGACGCCGAGGGCCTCGTGGTCACCAACAACCACGTCATCGAGGGAGCGGATCAGGTCAGGGTATCGCTTGCGGACAAGCGCGAATTCGAAGCCGAGATGGTGCTCAAGGATTCGCGCTCGGATCTCGCGGTGCTGCGGATCAAGGCGCAGAACGAACGTTTTCCGGCGCTCGAATTCGCCGATTCCGACGCGCTCGAGGTCGGCGACGTGGTGCTCGCCATCGGCAATCCCTTCGCCGTCGGGCAGACCGTGACCCACGGCATCGTCTCGGCGCTGGCGCGCACCGAGGTCGGCATCACCGACTACCAGTTCTTCATCCAGACCGACGCCGCCATCAACCCGGGCAATTCCGGCGGCGCGCTGGTCGATCTCGGCGGGCGCCTGGTCGGCATCAACACCGCGATATTCTCGCGCACGGGCGGCTCGCAGGGCATCGGTTTCGCCATCCCGGCCAATATGGTGAAGGTGGTGGTGGCTTCGGCGAAGAGCGGCGGCTCCATCGTCAAGCGCCCATGGCTCGGTGCGAGGCTGCAGGCGGTAACGCCCGAGATCGCCGAGGGTCTCGGGCTCAAGCGCCCGTCCGGCGCGCTAGTCGCGAGCGTGACGCCGATGAGCCCCGCCGCGCGGGCCGGCCTCAAGACCAGCGACCTGATCGTCGCCATCGACGCCCAGCCGGTCGAGGACGCCAACGCCTTCGATTACCGCTTCGCCACCAAGGCGATCGGCGGCAGCGCGCGGCTCGGTGTCATCCGTGGCGGCAAAGAGGTGGCGCTGAGCGTCGTGCTCGAAGCCGCGCCCGACACCCCGCACGAGGAGCTGGTCATCGCCTCGCCCTCGCCGTTTCAGGGAGCCAGGGTATCCAACCTGTCGCCTGCGCTGGCGGAGAATTTGCGGCTCGACCCTTCCACGCAAGGCGTGGTGATCGTCGACATCACCGCCGGCTCGCCCGCGCAGAGCCTGGGCTTCCAGCGCGGCGACCTCGTGCTTTCGGTCAACAGCGCGAAGATCGCAAAAACGCGCGATCTCGAGCGCGTCGCCGGCCAACAGAGCCGGCGCTGGAGCATCACCATCGTGCGCGGCGGCCAGCAGGTGTCGGTGGAGCTGCGCGGATGACGCCGCGCGCCAAGCGCACCGGCGCGAGCCTGTTCGCCGCCGCCGGGCTCGAGCGCGACGCGCCGCGGCCGCTCGCCGACAAGCTGCGGCCCGCCAAGCTCGACGAGGTCGTCGGTCAGGATCACCTGCTCGGGCCGGACGGCGCGCTCACGCGCATGCTCGACACCCGCACGCTCGGCTCGCTGATCTTCTGGGGACCGCCCGGCACCGGCAAGACCACGGTGGCGCGGCTGCTGGCGGAAGGTGTTCGACGCGGCGCGCTCGCGCCGCGAGATCGGGCAGGGAACGCTGCTCTTCGTCGACGAAATCCATCGCTTCAATCGCGCGCAGCAGGATTCCTTCCTGCCGGTGATGGAGGACGGCACCATCGTTCTCGTCGGCGCCACCACCGAGAATCCGTCCTTCGAACTGATTGCGCCGCTCTTGTCGCGCGCGCGCGTGTTGGTGTTCAAGCCGCTCGACGCCGACGCGGTCGGGAAGCTCATCACCCGCGCCGAGGCAATCGAAGGCAAGAAACTTCCCCTCGATGCCGAGGCGCGCCAATCCCTCATCCGCATGGCCGACGGCGACGGCCGCGCGGCGCTCACGCTGGCCGAAGAGGTGTGGCGGGCAGCGCGCAAAGGCGAGACATTCGATGCGGCTAAATTGCAGGAGGTGGTGCAGCGCCGCGCGCCGATCTACGACAAGCAGCAGGACAGCCCGCTTTACTATCTCTGCCGCATGTTGGACGCGGGCGAGGACCCGCTCTACATCGCGCGCCGGGTGGTGCGCATGGCCATCGAGGATATCGGGCTCGCCGACCCGCAGGCGCTGATGGTCGCCAACGCGGCCAAGGACGCCTACGACTTTCTGGGCTCGCCCGAAGGCGAATTGGCGATCGCGGAGGCGGTGATCTACGTCGCGACCGCGCCGAAGTCGAACGCGGCCTATGCCGCCTATGGCGCGGCCATGCGCACTGCGCGGGAGGCGGGCTCGCTGGTGCCGCCGAAGCACATCCTCAACGCACCGACCAAGCTGATGCAGGCGCAAGGTTACGGCGAAGGCTACGACTACGACCACGACGCGCCCGAGGCTTTTTCCGGTCAGGACTATTTCCCCGAACAGCTCGACCGGCAGAAATTCTACGATCCGCCCGAGCGCGGTTTCGAGCGCGAGATCAGAAAGCGGCTGGAATACTGGGAGAAGCTGCGACGGGAGCGAAATAATCCGCCGAATCGTGCAGGTTAGAAGAGCTCCACCCGAACGTTGCCGGAATTCAAATCGTCGAACGATGCGGCCGTGATTTTCTTCAGCAAGCGCATGTTGTCAT
>VAZL01000065.1:16572-18059 GCA_005883445.1 Alphaproteobacteria bacterium
GGGCAGGCGGTGCGCATTCCGCCGTTGCGATTGGATCAGCCGCGTCCGCCGGCAGGCGACGCCAAGGTCCGCGATCAGACCCGCGAGTTCCTGAAATCCATCACGCTCCACGAAGACGCCGACGTGCTGGTGCTCAACAAGCCCATGGGGCTGGCGGTCCAGGGCGGCTCGGGCACCACGCGTCATCTCGACGGTATGCTCGAGACGCTGCGGGATGCGCAGGGCCAGCGTCCGCGCCTCGTGCACCGCCTCGACAAGGACACCGCGGGCTGCCTCCTGGTGGCGAAGACGCGGTTTGCGGCCTCGGCGCTGGCCAAGACCTTCCGCTCGCGGGCGGCGCGGAAAATCTACTGGGCGCTGGTCGCGGGCGTGCCCAAGCCGCGCCAGGGCCGCATCTCCACGTTCCTCGCCAAGGAGGAGCGGGAGGACGCTTCGTTCATGCGCGTCGCGCGCCACGGCGAAGAGGGGGCGAGCCACGCGGTGACCTATTACGCCGTGATCGACACCGCCGCGCGCCAACTGGCTTGGCTGTCGCTCAAGCCGGTAACCGGCCGCACCCATCAATTGCGCGCGCACATGGCGCATATCGGCCATCCCATCGTGGGCGATGCGAAATATTTTTCGAAGGAGAACTGGCAGCTGCCCGGCGGCATGCAGAACCGCCTGCATCTTGTGGCGCGGCGCATCGTCGTGCCGCATCCGCGCGGCGGAACGATCGACATCACGGCGCCGCTGCCGCCGCACATGCGCCAGTCGTGGAATCTCATCGGCTTCGACGCCGACCGCTACGACCCCATCGTCGAGGCGCCGGAGGAATAGGTCGGGCTGGGCCGCGGCCCGCGCCGAGGCTCGCGCTTGCTCCCGCGCGAGACGCGCGCAGACGTTACCGCAAGCTGGCGTTGATTTTCGCGAGCGTCGCCGAGCCCGGGCACAGCTCGGCCTCGGCGAGCGAATTGAGCGACGCGTCGACGGTGTTGAAGTTGTGGTGCAGGTCTTCCGGCTCGGGATCGACATAGAGCAGGCCGGTCACGACCTGGCCCACGGCGGCGTGCCGCTGCAGGAAGTTCATGGCGCCGAGCCGGTCGTGGGCGTCGTAGTCGGCAGCGACCTTCTTGAGCACGAGCTTCGAGCCGTCGTGCTGCTCCACCACCTCGACCGACCCCGGCTCGTAGGCGACCGTGATCGGCGCGCGGCCGGTGATGAAGTCGAGCCGGTTCACCGCCTCGTTGTGCTCGCGCACGTAGTCGAAGCTCTTGGTCGAGCCCAGATGATTGTTGAACGCGACGCACGGGGAAATGATGTCGATGAAGGCGGCGCCTTCGTGCTCGATCGCGGCCTTGATCAGCGGCACCATCTGGTCCTTGTCTCCGGAGAACGAGCGGGCGACGAAGGTGGCGCCGAGCTGCAGCGCCATGGCGACGAGGTCGATGGAGTTGTCGGTGTTGGTGACGCCGCGCTTGGACTTCGAGCCGCGGTCGGCGGTGGCC
>VAZL01000477.1 GCA_005883445.1 Alphaproteobacteria bacterium
GCCAGGTCCGCAGTGGACGGTATGCGGCCGGGTATAGCCGGTCTTGTCCGCAAGCTCCGCCGGCTCGATGACCTTGACGATTTTCGGCGCCCGCGGATCCGGCTTGGTGTCGAGAATGTAGACACGCGAGGAGCGCAAACCAGGGACCACAAGGAAGCGTCGCTCCACATGGGGGTGCGGCGCGTTCGGGCACAAACACGACGAGCAGGCGTTCCAACCGAAATGGTGGAACTCGTCGCCCACCTCGGTCGCCGCCACGTTACCGATAATCTTGGAGTACGACGATGATTTCGGATCCACGTCGACGACGGCGATGCGGTCAGGGGATTTTCGGTCTGGATCGAAGGCGGCGACGTAGGCGAGCGTTTCGGGCGGCGCCTTCGCCGCTTGGCGCGGAGAGGGATAAAAACTTGGATCGGGCGTCCAGGTGGGCATATGATTTTCTCCTCTCCAGACCGGCCTGCATCTTCATCTTCTCGCTTGCGTCGCATCGCGCAAGCGGATCCGAGCGCGACCGAATCGCCCACGCGCAGCGTTCCTTTTTTCTCCGAACTCGGAAGCGGTCTGCGAGATAGGCGCGCGTGGGCGCGCCCCGCGCATTCGTGGGCATTGTAGCTCGGCGGCCCCCCTCGCATATATCGAGCCGGAATGGACACTTGTACCCGGTCCGTTCTTGTGCGTGATGGCGAATTCTGGCTGCTTTGCGGCAGCAGGCACCGCCTCGGCGGTCATGGCACTGGGGGCGCACCAAAAGCGGCGTGGGCGGGACATCAAAGCGTCCAAGGAACAGTGATAAAGTTGCCCGTACGAAGGCCGAGTCGGTCGAAGGATGGCCAGCCGAGCGCGGGAAAAAACAGGTCGAGGTGCCGCACCCGGCCGGGCGTGTCTTCGCAGCGAGGCGGTTATCGCGGCTGGGCAGATCGGGGGCAAGGCCGTTGACCAATTTCACTTTCTGGGGAAGATTACCGCCGAAATACGCGGGACGCGCTACGCGAACAGAACGAGAGTTGAATGTCGACTAGGGGGCACGTAGTCGCAGTCACCTGTCTTGCGCTGGAGGCACGCATCGCCCTAGGTCCGGGCGTGGCGGTGATCTGCAATCATGCCTCCCAGCTCGTCGCCTCGCTCGAGGCGGCGGCCAAGCGTGGCGCTGCGGGCATCATCAGCTTTGGAATTGCCGGCGGATTGGCGCCCGATCTCAACGCCGGCGACTGGGTGGTTGGATCCGGCGTCAGGACCGAGCAAGGGCACTTTCCAACCGATCGTGGATGGGCACGCGCACTGCTCGAGGTGCTTCCCAGCGCCGTCCACGCGGAGATCGTCGGGACGGATGCCCCGATCGCGGAGCCCTGGGAAAAACGTCGGCTTCACCTGCGAACGGGCGCCGTCGCCGTCGACACCGAATCACACGTTGCGGCCAGGATCGCCGCCGCGCACCGGATTCCGTTTGCCGCCTGCCGCGCGGTCATCGATCCGGCCGACAGCGTGCTTCCGCCGGCGGCAGTGTTCGGATTGCGCGACGACGGCACGGCGGATGTCTTGGCGGTACTACGCTCGGTTGTGCGGCAGCCCAGCCAGCTTCCTGCGCTCACGCGCACCGCGCTCGATGCCCGCATCGCGGCGGCGGCGCTGCGGCGCGGCCGCCGGCTGTTGGGCGCGGGACTGGGCTTTCCGTATTTCAGCGAGCCCGTGCTCGAGGGCCGCATGGCGGTCGAGTTGGGCTGAGCCGTCATCTCTTTGCACGAAGAGCTTGGCCTCACCGCGCCGTGACGAGGGCGGCGCGGATCACCTTGTCAACCTTTCGAGTTAAACGCTGATCCGCCCGGCCATTCCTCCGGCGCGCGCATCGCCTATTGCCTCTGCTCGGCATGAATGAATGATCGGATCAACCGCCGTCGCTGCGGCATCGATCATCTCTTGTTGCGCCTCGATCACCGGGGCGTCTTGCTCCTCGAATGCGAATCGGCGGGTTGTCGATATCTTGTCCTGGATCTGCGCGTTCAACCGATCGTCCGCGGTCAAAACATTGAACCGCACCGCGGTGAAAAAATAATGCGTGGTCTTGTCGCTCTCGGGAGTGAGCATATGGATTGCATGATAACCGGTCCCGCTCTCGGGAACCGCCCCGGGCGCACAAATTCCCGTCAACAGACGTAAATTGCTGGGTGCCATCCACCGCATGCGGGTGAACTTGTCGACGCGTTCCGGCGTCGACGGCATCAGAATGGCGAATAGCCCCGGTGCCGTCGCATTGCGGGCGTAACGGCCGACGATCACATCGTCGCCGTCCTGCTCGACGGTGATTTCGGATTCGACCGTATCCGAATTGCCGAGAATGCCGTCGTGCAGATAAGAGGTATGGCTCAAGTCGAGCAGATTATCGATGATGAGCTCATAGTTGGCGCGAATGGTGATTCGGTCGCGCTTGGTCGCATGCATCTCGGGGACGTTATCGAGGACGCTGAAGTCCGGCACTTTTGCCAGGTCGGGCGGCTGTTCACCCATCCAAATCCAGATCGCCTTGTGCTTCTCCGTCACCGGATAGCTGCGCACGCGGGCGCGGGGAGGAATATTTTTCGTTCCATGCGGGTTCAGGACGCAAGCGCCGGACGAGTCGAATTCCAACCCATGATAGGGGCATTGAACGCGATCGCCGCCGACGACCTTGCCCATATGCAGAGGTGCGAATCGGTGCGGACAGCGATCCTGCAATGCGGCGATATGGCCGTCCGATTTTCGGAAAAGGACGATCGGCTCTTTCAGAATCGTGCGGCTGAGCAATTGACCGTCGGCGAGATTGTCGGACCAGGCGGCGACATACCACGCGTTGCACAGGTAGGTCCCGCTGACCATTTTCTTTTTACTGTCGAGAAGCTCGAGCTCCATTGCGCGCGTCATCGCGGGTCCTCCATGTCTGAGGCCGATTCAGCAGAAGCGCGAACTCCGCAATGGCGCGGGCGGCGTACCTGCGCGAATGCAGCGGATTATCTTTCGGGCCATCGTTGCGGGTCAAGCCGCCGTCTCGGCGCGGCGAATGGGCGCAAAGCCGCTCGCCGCACTTTGCGCGTGCTGGCGGGTCGCGAACGCTCGATTTACATCGACGGGAACCAAACCGCTCGCCGAGCGATAACCTTGTGGCGTTCCCCGAAGGCCCCACTGCCCCCCAAGAGCCAACGGGAGCGCTAAGGCCCCGGTGAAAACCTCGCCGGGGCCTTCCCTATACACGATCCCCAACGCTGTGGCGCTGGCCGTCGCAGCCTAGGCGCACGCTGCGCTCTCGGCAGGCGCGACAAATCCTACGGTTTCACGCGATTCATCACGTGGCAGGTCGCGACGATCGAACGGGTCGGGCTGGTGCCGTTGTGGGCGTAGCATTTTTCTATGCTATCCGGCGAGATGAGGGCGATGCGAAAATAGCCGTCCATATCGGCGCCGATGATCGTCTTGTTGTCGCTCGCAATCGCCCACGCGAACGGCTCTTGAGTATTGGCGGCCGCGGATGACGAGCGACCCCAGGCAAGCCGACCCTCCTGGCCCTCCACGATGTAGGTCGCTTCGATGTCGCGCACGCGCGGCGGATCGGCAGCGGTTTGCGAACCGGGATGGTGGGGATGGCTGCCGAACACGATCGACTTGCCCTTTCCCGACCAGGTGCCCTTGAGATCGGGAATGGCGTCCTGCGCGCGCGCGGACGTTGCCGCCGCGGCGAGGAGCGCCAAGGCGAAGACGAGACATCTCATCGCTTCCTCCCGTACTGATGCGAATCGCTCATCGAGGTGATTGGCTGACGATGCGGTCAGCTGCGCTAACGCGGAAATTATCACGGAACTTTACAGGGAAGCATTGGAATTTTTAGCGATCTATTCGATCACTTCGTCGGCGATAGCGAGCAGCCTGTGCTCGGCCTCGCAGCAGCATCCTAGCCGTTGGCGGCCCGCGCGCAGCACAGCGAGCGGATGCGGCGCGTCGGTTGAGACCCGCTCGTACGTGGTCGACCTGACCCGAAGGAAACCGGCCAGGATTCGGGCCCGAAGCGGCAGCCGTCTATCCGTCCGTTCGAAGGCATTCAGCCCGATTCAGAACAATTCAGATCTAGCCCAAGGACCTTTAAGGCAACTCTGGAGAACTATTGCAGCAGTCCAAGACAGGTCACGTCAGCAATCTGCCGAGGCCGTGGCGATCTGGAGAGGCAAAACAAAAAGATTGACGCCCCGCTCGACGCTAGGTTCCGGCAAACTTGAGGATAGAGCCATGTCAACCAGCGACGACGTACAAAAGCGAAATGCCTTTGCCGCTTGTGCTGAGTTTCGCATCGAGGGCCTTGAAGCCTCCCTGCATCATGCGCGCGAGATTGCAGTCCGGGACGAGCTGGGTGTCGTAGGGCACTACATTGCGGAAGCGCAAGGATACCTGGCTCAAATTCGCGTTCTGCATCAAGCGGCGCTGAATGAGTTCAGCCGAGCGCAGGGAGAATAAGCCGGTTGGGCGGTCCGCCGACCGGTGTGCCTCCTTTTTGCTGCGCTTTAAATGGTTTTACGTAGCCCACTGCGATCAGGGACGGCACCGGTCCGCTCACCTAACCGCCACAGGACAGAGCGCGCCGTATCTTGCTAACACGCGGAACGTCGCGATAATTTTTTCAGAGTCGGGCAGGCGCCAATGGAGACCAAAGTGGTTGGCTGGGGGACTAGGATTCGAACCTAGATTAACGGAGTCAGAGTCCTGCGACTAGCGCTGATATTGTGCGGCTTTTTTCCCAACTGGCGCGAAAAGCGCGCATGGCAAATCAAAAGCTTGCGTCCCGGTCAGGATCCACGGTGCGGGCCGCTGCGGTGCATCCCGCCAGCAACATGACCATCAACATGACGATCAAAGATCGTCATTGGCGTAGCATAAGACCGAAAGCGACGAACATGACAATGCCGGTCATTATTCCTACATCGAGCGCTGCCGTGATCATATCAATCATATCAAGCGCTCCCTCTCGACAGACGATGGGTCGCTCGTGACCTGATCAGTTCTGCGCTATGTTTTTTGTGGG
>VAZL01000478.1:0-1937 GCA_005883445.1 Alphaproteobacteria bacterium
GGTTGTGGCTCCGCGCGTCGCGAGCGTGCGCGACGCCGCGCGCGCCGCGATGACCGGACCCGCACGCATCGTCGGTTCCGCCGCGAGCAAGCTGGCGGCGGCTTGGCCCAGGGGAGCCGAGCCGCCGGTGTCGGTCGAGCAGCGCGGCGCACCCGACATCGCTTGGATCGCGCGGCTGGGCGCCGCCGCGGCGGACGGCCACAGCCCGCCGAAGCCGCTCTATCTGCGCGCACCCGACGCGCAGCCACAAGCCGCCGCGCGCCTGCCCCGCCGATGATAGGGATCGTCAGCCGCCTGTTCGCGCGCGAACCCGTGCTGTCGGACGCCCGTCCGGGCGACGCGCGCGCCTTGGCCGCGCTCCACGGCGCTTCGTTCCATCGCGGATGGAGCGACGGCGAATTCGAACGCTTGCTTTTCGATCGCAACATCGTCGCCCATCGCGCCGTGGCGGGACGCAGCCTCATCGGGTTCATCGTGTCACGGGTCGTTCTCGAGGAGGCGGAGATCTTGTCGATCGCCGTCGCCTCTCCCCGGCGGGGGAGCGGACTGGCGCGGCAACTACTCGACATCAATCTGCGCCGGCTCGCAGGGCTCGGCGCGCGCTCGGTCTTTCTCGAGGTGGACGAGAGCAACGTGCCGGCGCTGCGGCTTTATCGACGCGCCGGCTTCCGAGAGGTCGGGAGGCGCAAGGCATATTACCCGGCCGGCCACGGTTCCGCCGCGCTCATTCTTCGCCGCGATCTGGTGTGATCACGGATCGGTGCTCGAAGCGGACCCGATGGATTCCAATCCCCTGGCGTGATATTGCGGTCGCACGGAGAGGCGTCGTGAACGCTCCGAAGCCCAAAGACATCGAAGCTTTATGCAGCGCCAAGGGTATGCGCATGACCGAACAGCGGCGCGTGATCGCGCGCGTGCTGGCGACGGCCGATGACCACCCGGATGTGGAGGAGCTCTACCGGCGCTGCTCCGCGGTCGACGACCGCATCTCGATCTCGACGGTCTACCGGACGGTGAAGCTATTCGAGGATGCCGGCATCATCGAGCGCCACGACTTCCGCCACGGGCGGGCGCGCTATGAACAGATGCCCGACAGCCATCACGACCATCTCATCAATCTGCGCACCGGCGAGGTCATCGAGTTCCAGTCGGAAGACATCGAACGCCTGCAAGCCGACGTGGCGCGGCGTCTCGGTTATCGGCTGGTCGATCATCGGCTCGAACTCTACGCGCTTCCGCTCGACGACAAGCCGAAACGCTGATGACGCGTCTTGCAATGAATAAGAGAGCCTTAGCGGGACCGTCGTGGATGCTGCTCGGCTTGCTGCTCGGCCTCGCGCTTGCCGTAGATCTGCCGGCGGCAAACGGCCAGATCACAGGATACCCGGACAAGCCGGTCAAAATCTTCGTCGGCTTCGCCGCTGGCGGCGGCACCGACGTCGCCGCAAGAATTCTGGCGCAGAAGCTGACCGAGACGCTGGGTCAATCGATCGTGGTGGAGAACCGTCCCGGCGCAAGCGGGATGATCGCTGCCGAAACACTGGCGAAATCCGCGGCCGACGGATACACGCTGATGATGGGCAGCCAGACCACGCTGGCGGTCGCGCCGGCGCTTTATCGCAAGTTCTCTATCGACGCGGCCAGAGACTTCGTTGCGGTGGCCCCGGCCGGCGTCTCGCCGCTGGTGCTGGTCGTTCATCCCTCGGTGCCGGTGCGATCGGTCAAGGAGTTGATCGCGCTGGGCAAGGCCAAGCCCGGCGCCATCAATTTCGGCTCGGGCGGGCTCGGGACCACGCCGCACATGGCGGGTGAGCTTTTTTCGCTCCAGGCCGGCATCAAGATGGTGCACGTCGCCTATCGCGGGGAAGCGCCGGCGATCAACGATCTGCTCGGCGGTCAGCTGGACTTGATCTTCGCCAATCTCTCGGCCGTGATCG
>VAZL01000478.1:1963-5184 GCA_005883445.1 Alphaproteobacteria bacterium
GCTTCGAGGTGGCGACCTGGTTCGCACTGGTCGCACCAGCCGGAACGCCGCGCGACATCGTGCTGCGGTTGAACTCGGAGGTGACGCGGCTTGTGGGCCAGGCGGAGGTCCGACAGCGCTTCGCGGATCTCGGAATGACCGTCGACGCCGCCACGCCCGATGCGCTCGATGGCTATATCAAGACCGAAATCGCCAAATGGTCGAAGGTCATCAAGGACGCCGACATCCGCGCTCCGGAGTAGCGAAGGGAACAACCCACACCCATTTGCTTTTGGCGTCAAAGCGGGTAAAAACCTGACCATCGGCCGCTCGCCCGTGGCGCGGAATTTACGAGGCACATCAAAGCGTTGAGGCACCTGAGCGGGCAAAACGACGCCACCTTGCATGACCCGACCGCGCAAGCTCTACGTCAAATCCTTCGGCTGCCAAATGAACGTCTACGATTCCCATCGTATGGCGGACATGCTCGCGCCCGAGGGCTTCGCGGAGACCGCCCACATCGAGGATGCCGATCTTGTCATCCTCAATACCTGCCACATCCGCGAGAAAGCCGCGGACAAGGTCTATTCCGAACTCGGCCGCATGCGCGCGCTTAAAGCCGCTGCCGCGCGCGATGGACGCCGCTTGACCGTTGCCGTTGCGGGCTGCGTCGCCCAGGCCGAAGGCGAGGAGATCATCCGCCGCGCGCCGGTGGTCGATCTCGTCGTGGGCCCGCAAAACTACCATCGCCTGCCCGGTTTGCTCGCCCGGGCCGAGCGCGAGGGCGCGGTCGTCGACACGGAATTTCCGGTCGAGGACAAGTTCGATATTTTGAGGGCGCCGAGCCGCGCGGCGACGCGTGCGCGCGGCGTCGGCGCCTTCGTCACCGTGCAGGAAGGCTGCGACAAGTTCTGCACCTTTTGCGTCGTGCCCTACACGCGTGGCGCCGAGGTGTCGCGACCGGTGATCAAGATCGTCGCCGAAGTCGAGCGATTGGCCGACGCCGGCGTGCGCGAAGTCACGTTGATCGGCCAGAACGTCAATGCCTATCACGGCGAAGGACCCGACGGGGCGGCCTGGACGCTTGGGCGATTGCTGGAGCGCGTTGCCGAGCTGCCGGGGATCGCGCGCCTGCGCTACACCACGAGCCATCCCTGCGACATGGAGGCGAGCCTGGTCGCGGCGCATCGCGATCTCCCCAGCCTGATGCCCTATCTGCACCTGCCGGTGCAGTCGGGTTCCGACCGAATCCTCGCGCGCATGAATCGCCGCCACACTCGCGCGGACTATCTAAAAGCCATTGCGCGCATGCGCGCCGCGCAACCGAAGATGGCGTTCTCGTCCGACTTTATCGTCGGCTTCCCCGGCGAGAGCGAGGAGGATTTTCGCGCGACGCTGTCGCTCCTCGACGAGGTCGGCTACGCCGGCGCCTTTTCCTTCAAGTACTCGCCGCGGCCGGGAACGCCGGCCGCGGACATGCCGGATCAGGTGCCGGAGGCGGTGAAATCCGAGCGGCTCTACCGCTTGCAGGCGGCCATCGACCGCCACCAAGCTGCGTTCAACGCGCGATGCCTCGGCCGCAGCTTCGAGGTTCTGTTCGAAAAGACCGGACGCCATGCTGGCCAGATCGTCGGCCGCTCCCCATATCTCCAGCCGGTTCAGGTCATGGCACCAGCGATAATGATCGGCGACATCGCAGCGGTGACGATCACCGACCTCGGCGCCAACAGCCTGTTCGGTGCGCTCGCCGAAACCCGCATCGACGCGGACGCGATGCTGATGGAGGCCTGAACCGTTGCGCTCATCTCGATCGGACAGCGGATCGTTGGTGTCCTCGCCCACCCCCGGCGACAATTCCGCAACCCAGGTCGTGCTGGCTTTCGACGACAACCGGCTCGCATCCCTGTTGTTCGGCCAATACGGGCAGAATCTCGCGCTAATCGAACGTCGTCTGGGCGTGGTCGCCGAGCAGCGCGGCAATCACATCACCCTGGCGGGCTCGCGCGACGGCGTCGAGCGCGCGCGGCGGGTCCTCGAGGGACTCTACGAGCAGCTCAAGCGCGGCGATGAGCTGGTCTCCGGCGACGTCGAAGGTGCGATCCGCTTGGCGATCGCGCAGGGTTCGCTGTTCGACTATGACCCGACGACCGCGCGGCCGACTTTCGAGGAGATCAACCTGCGCAAGCGTCCCGTGCGGGCGCGCACCGCGGCGCAGGACGCCTATATCCGCGCGCTGCGCCGCCACGCGCTGGTCTTCGGCACCGGGCCTGCGGGCACCGGCAAGACCTGGCTCGCGGTCGCGCACGCGGTGCAATTGTTCGAGCGCAAGGAGGTCGATCGCATCATTCTCTCGCGGCCGGCGGTCGAGGCGGGCGAGCGTCTCGGATTCCTCCCCGGCGACATGCGCGAGAAGGTCGATCCGTATTTGCGCCCGATCTACGACGCGCTTTACGATCTGATGGATGCGCGCATCGTCGAGCGCACGCTAGAAACCGGCGAGATCGAGATCGCGCCGCTCGCTTTCATGCGCGGACGCACGCTGTCGAACGCCGTCATCATCCTCGACGAGGCCCAGAATACGACCGCAATGCAGATGAAGATGTTCCTCACACGACTCGGCGAGAACAGTCGCATGATCGTCACCGGCGATCCGAGTCAAGTCGACCTCCCGCCCGGACAGACCTCGGGCCTCGCGGAGGCAACACGGCTCCTGCGAAACGTCGAGGGAATTGGTCACGTCGTCTACACCGCCGAGGACGTCATTCGGCACGAGCTCGTGGCGCGCATTGTCGACGCCTACGACAAGGCGGCGCTCAAGGCCGCGCGGGCGCGCGAGACCAAGGAATGAGCCTTCTCGCTTGCATTATCCTCCCCGTGCGCGGGGAAGCGAGATGACGTTCGTGGCACGCAAACGGCGCGCACCGCCGCCAGTGCGCCGACGACGGACGCCGCTCAGGGTCGACATCGTGGTCGCATCCCCGCTCTGGACGGCGCAGCGCAGCCTCAAGGCGCTGCTGCGCCGGGCAATCGGGGAAGCTGCATCTATGGCGTCAAGAATCCAGGGCCAGCGTGGCGAGCTTGCTATCGTGCTCACCGACGACACGGCGATCCGGGCGCTCAATCGCGATTGGCGTTCTAAAGACGCAACGACCAACGTGCTCTCCTTCCCCGCCAAGGACCCGCGCCATGCTCGTGGAACAACCCACCTGCTCGGTGATATCGTAATCGCCTACGAGACGACG
>VAZL01000479.1 GCA_005883445.1 Alphaproteobacteria bacterium
CAGCCCAAAGACTCTTCGAACTCGCGATCTGCCGCTTGCCGCCGCTCCGCGGGCACGGCGGGGTTGACCGCCAAGCTACGCCATTGAGCGATTTTACCATCCATCACCGAGGCCCAAGGTCCGAGCAATTGCTGCATGGCACCTGCGACCTCGAGCTCCTTGCGCAGCAAATCTTTTTTCTGCTCGGTGACTTCCAGGCGATTGTTTATCAGCCGATTAAGTTCCCCCAGATTGTCGCGCAGCCGTTCGACATAGGGCTCCAACCAGGCCAATTCCGAGTCTTCGTACCCGGCGTCCCTGAGATTTCTGAGCAGGGAGGTCAGGATATTGACTTCGGTCGCTATGCGCACCGACCATTGCGCTTTCTCGTCGGGAGTCGTCGCCGCCAGCAGCTCCGGCGCCGCGGCAAGAATCCGTTCCATATGACGCGACAACTCTTGCGATATCAGCGCAACCGGAACCCGCCGCTGGGTGATCAAAGCGAGCGCGTCGTCGATGCGGTGGAACGAATAGAACGCCACTCCCGCGCCCAGCACGCCGAAGGCGCTGATGCCGAAAAAGGCCAACAGGAGGCGGCCTCGCACTCCAAATCGAGAAAGTATCCCGTTGCTGGACACTGCCTCGCCCGATCAAGCCGAATGAGATGGCACGAGCAAAAGCTCAGGCCTTGTCTCCGTAGGGGAATTTCAAGGCGCGCGCATTCAGATAGCCGCGCTCAGAGAGGTCGGCCCAGTGGTTGGCCCGCCTCCAAAAACCGATGTAGCTGGCATAAATGCGGCGCGTCAGCGGGTCCTTCTGGCCGGTCTCCGCCAAGACTTCACCGCTGGTCTTTCCCAAGGCCTCGAGGAGCGAATCGTCGAATTTGCGGATCTCGATCGCCTTATCCTCTCTGAGCTGCTCCAGGGATTTGGCGTTGTTCGCGTTGAATTCCGCGAGCGACAACGTGTACTCCGCATTGGCTACCGTCGATATCGCCCTGCGGTCGTCGGCGCTCAGTCCGTCCCACAGCTTCTTGTTGATGCCGGTCGCAAGTACGGTGCCCGGTTCGTGGAAGCCGGGATAATAACGAGGACCATGTCGTTCCAAGGACCGACCCATTCACTCGCATCGATTGCGCCCGATTTCAGGGCGGCCGTGATTTCGCCCCCTGGAAGATTGACGACGACGGCGCCGAGCCGCCGCAGGACCTCGCCGCCCAGCCCCGGCATGCGGTAACGCAGAGCGCGGTAGCTTTCCAGACCCGTGACCTCCTTCGTGAACCAGCCGCCCATCTGCGCGCCGGTGTTCGTGGTCAGCAGCGGCTTGATGTTGTACCCGCCGCTCAACTCGTCCCACAGCTCCTGCCCGCCGCCCCAATGAATCCAGGCAGCCATTTCGTCGGCGGTGAAGCCGAACGGCACCGCAGCAAAGAAATTGAAACCCGGTGAGCGCTTCTCCCAGTAATACTCGGCCGAATGATACATGTCCGCGACGCCGCTCGAGACGGCATCGAACACCTCGAAGGCGCTGACGAGTTGTCCCGCTCCAAAGACCTGAACTTTAAGGCGGCCGCCGGTGATCGCCGTGATCGCGCCGCCAAGTCTTTCAGCGCTGGTGCCAAGACCGGGAAGGCCTTTCGGCCAGCTCGTCACCATCTTGAGCTCCCGGGCACCCTGCGCGATGGCCGGAGCCGGAAATGTGGCCGCTGCGCCAGCAACAGCGCCGGCTCGGGTCAAAAAACTGCGTCGATCCATGGCACGTTCCCTCGTGTTTTCTGGTGTTTCTGGCAGACCGCCGGGTCTGTTTGAGAATCGCAGACCGGATGCGGAGGGCGGCAGCGCATTTCATAGGAATCGCTAGTGAAAAGCTAGTGCTCGATAGACTGCTGCATTGCAGTGTTTTGAGGCAGCCTATGACCGCTTCGGGTCATTCGCGACCGATCGATCTGCCGCCCGAGTTCGCGGCATGTCCGCTTCGCCCCCGAAAGCGGACATCGTTTCAGCTCATTCCTGCCGCCAGCTCTTTGCGAACGCTGCCGTCGCGGCCTCGCGGGTCTCGGCGTACCCGCGCGCGGCTCTAGCGCGGCGCACCTGACGACCAGGAGCCGCCAGTCCCATACGCCGTCCCGGGGAACGGATTGGGTCGGCAAAACCCGCCGAGCCCCCACACCTGGGCCAGACACTGTTGTTCCGTGGCATAGCTGCAGTTGTCGCTGATGCCCTTCCCGGGATAGGTCGCGCACCAGCTTCTGCTGGCCCCCGCCGCCTGGCTCCCTTGCGCGCTCGACCGGCGGCGCTTGGCGTCAGCGTCGGTGAGCAGCAAAGCCATTATTGCGATACTGAGCAAAACAAGACCGATCGCGCGCATAGTTCTTCTCCCAGTCCGTCTTTTCGTGCGGCCAATTCAAAAGGCGAGGGTACTCGCGTCTGCACCTCTGCCTCGCCGCCGTACCGGCCTGGGCACGTCTCGGCGACTTCATCCGGAAAGATGTCCGCTTTGCTCCGGAAGCGACGCTCCGCCATGGCGGGTGCTGGTTCCATCGCAAAAGCGAGGGCTACTGACTGACACGATACCAGTTTTTCGATCCAGCGGGATGCTTTAATCGGTTCCTTCAAGCGAGGAATGCGGCGGGAGATCGCTGCACTGCAGGATTTCGATCCGGCCTATGACCGCTGTGGCTCAGAAGCGGACATTCGGGAACGTCCGGCATGAGTCCGCATCTCCCCTGAAAGCGGATATCGACAGACGCGCAGGCCACGTCCGTTTTGTGCCAAAAGGCGACATATGCACCGCAGCAGAGCCGTCGCTATTCGATCACCTCCTCGGCGGTTGCGAGCACGCCCGGCGAGATGGTGAGGCCCAGAGGTTCCTTCAGGGAACGTCCGGCACGAACAGACCGTACGGCATTCGCTCTTGGAAATATTTCAGCACGGGAGTCTCTCCAGCCGGCACGCTAATCGCCAGCGCCTCGCCATCCGCCGTCTTGAACTCAACGATGTAAGTGCCGTCCGGCTTCGGACCGTAGGTCATGATCCGGTTTCGGCCGCCTTCGGGCGGTGCTACGCTCATCACCAGAACTCCCATGGCGAACTAGCAATTCTGCGCTATTCGGCATTGAGATAAAATTAGGTCCCACAACAATCGCGACATGAGGGAGTACCGATCATGAAAAAGCTCGGTATGCTTGGAATTATCGGCGGTGCCGCCTTACTGACTGCGGTCCCCTTTTCGCTGCAATGGTCGCAAGAGAACGTGGCGCTATCGATGAACGGCGCTGAAGCACGGATTGCGGGGGGCGTCCATCGAAGGGTCTATCGCAGGACATACCGCCGCGCGGCTTATGCAGCCCCAGCGGCTGCAGTGGCCGGATACGGCTATGCCTCATATTATGGCTATAGCTCTCCGTACTACAGCTCTCCATACTACTCCAGCTACTACACGCCACAGCCGTACTCGAGCTATTACAGGCCCGTAAGCGTGCGTACTGTCTATTACCCCTATCCCCCGCCCCGCGTCAGCTATTACCTGCCACCCTTTGCGTCCGTAAGCTCCTACGACCCTAGGATGCGTTAGTACCGAAATAGAGGACCGATGGGTCCCCCGCGTGATGACCTTCTATGACTGGCGAGTTGGGAGGACAAAATGCGCGCGATCATATCGGCGGCAACGCTGTGCGCCTTCGTGGCAACTCCGGCGACAGCTGCCGACGAAGCCATGACGCGGGTCTTCGCCTGCAAGGGCGACGATGCCGCGATGGAAGTCTATATTCCGCAATCCGTAGTGCAGGGTTTAGGCGTCGGCAATGTGAAACTCGACCGGCCAGTCATCGGCGCCTACACGCTCGATCTGACCGACGCCGGCAAAGGCAAAGGTCTCGAACCGGTTCGCGTCAGCCTAAGCGGCGACAAGAAATTCGTGATCGTCGATCAGTACACGCGCAAGCTCCCTGCCACCCGAATTCCGGTCGGCGGCGGAACCGTAAACTTCGACAATCGCTTCGGCACCAATGCAAAATGCGGTGCGTTCAATCAGGAATAAGGGGCTGCCGACGCGAGGCGATGGGCGCTGACCATGCGCCGGCTACAAGCCTAATTGGACGGTCGCTCGAGAATGAGAACGTAAAGGTCCGATTTCGACGTGAAGTCGCTTTTGCGCATCTCGAAGCGGGTCGGCGCGATTTTCCTTACGCCCTCGCCGCAAAAACTCACGAGATTTGCGGCAAAAGACAGGAATTGCTGATTGAGCT
>VAZL01000480.1 GCA_005883445.1 Alphaproteobacteria bacterium
GGCGAAGTCGGCTTTGCGGACGTCCGCTTTTCCTATCCGACGCGGCCGGCAAGCCTGGTGCTTGACGGCGTGTCGTTTGACGTGCGGCGGGGTGAAAAGGTCGCCATCGTCGGCCCGTCGGGCGCCGGCAAGAGCACCATCTTCCACCTCATCCTGCGCTTCTATGATCCGACATCCGGTGTGGTCAGCTTCGACGGCGTGCCGCTGGTCGATGTCGATCCGCTCGCGCTACGCCAGCGCATCGCGCTGGTGCCGCAGGACGCCGTCGTCTTTGCCGCCTCGATCCGCGACAACATCCGTTTCGGCCGTCCCGACGCCAGCGACGCGGAGGTCGAGCGCGCGGCCGAGCTCGCCCATGCGCTCGAGTTCATCAGCCTGCTGCCGCAAAAGTTCGATACCGCGGTCGGCGAACGCGGGGTGACGCTGTCGGGCGGCCAGCGCCAGCGCATCGCCATTGCCCGCGCGATCCTGC
Organism: Alphaproteobacteria bacterium; assembly: GCA_005883445.1. Lineage (GTDB taxonomy): Bacteria > Pseudomonadota > Alphaproteobacteria > Rhizobiales > Xanthobacteraceae > VAZQ01. The sequence continues at coordinate 473 of VAZL01000480.1, forward strand.
GCGAGGCGCCGCTCCTGCTGCTCGACGAGGCAACGTCCTCGCTCGACGCCGAGAGCGAGACTCTGATCAAAGCCGCGCTCGAGCGGCTAATGCAGGACCGCACCACCCTCGTCATCGCGCACCGGCTCGCGACCGTGCTCTCCTGCGACCGAACTCTGGTGATGGAGGCGGGCCGAATCGTCGAGCAAGGCACGCATGAAAAGCTCGTTGCCGCCGGCGGCCTCTACGCGCGGCTGGCGCGGCTGCAATTCCAGACCTGACGTCTCGTTGCCGTGCATGGGGACTGACGGCGGTTGCTTCAAGGCCTGGCGTCGAGGGCACCGACGTTCACGGCCGCCAGCTCATCTTGTGGACGGGCGCGCCCGAGCGCCAATTAAGCGCTTCGCCGGAGATGACGAAGCCCTGCTTTTCATAAAAGCGAATGGCGCGCGTATTGTCCTTGTTGACGTGCAGATCGAGGCCGGCGGGAGATATCCGCTTGGCTTCGGCAATCAGCGCCGCGGCGACGCCCAATCCCCACGCTTCCGGGGCGACCACGGTCTGATCGATATCGAAGGTGCGCGGATCGACGGTGACGAAGCCGAGCATTTTTCCGTCGGCTTCAGCCACCGTGATCGTTGCCGCCGGCACGAGCTCGTCGCGCCAGCGCTGGCGCCACCAGTCGACGCGGTCGTTGAAATTGATATGGGGATAGGCGAGCTGCCAGGTGCGCCGCCACAATTCGATCGCCGCGGCTTCGTCCGCGGCCGTGTAGCGGCGAAGCGTGAAAGACGAGCTGACCATCGTGTCCGATGGAATATGCTTCATCGGCTGGGACACGCGATCGGCCTCACCGCTCGGTCAGCTTGAGCTCGATGCGGCGGTTGCGACCGAAGGCTTCCTCGGTCTTGTCGGGATCGATCGGCTGGAATTCGCCGAAGCCCGCCGCGACGAGCCGTTGCGGCGACACGCCCTTACTGATGAGGTATTGCACCACCGAAATCGCGCGCGCGACCGAAAGCTCCCAGTTGTTTCTGAACTGCGGGCTGTTGATCGACCGCACGTCGGTATGGCCGTCGACGCGCAGCACCCAGGGGATCTCGCCCGGAATCTTCTTTTCGAGTTCGAGCAGCGCGGTGGCAAGCCCGTCGAGCTCGGCGAGGCCCTCGGGCTTGTCCAGAGTGGCCCTGCCGGTGTCGAAGAACACTTCCGACTGGAACACGAAGCGGTCGCCGACGATGCGGATGTCGGGCCGATTGCCGAGAATGACCCGCAGCCGCCCGAAGAAATCGGAACGGTAGCGTGAGAGTTCTTGCACCCGCTGCGCAAGCGCCACGTTTAGCCGTTGGCCCAGATCGGCGATGCGGCTCTGTGATTCCTTGTCCCGTTTCTCGCTTGCATCGAGGGCCTCTTCGAGCGCGGCGAGCTGGCGTCGCAGCGCGGCGATCTGCTGGTTGAGCACCTCGACCTGCGCCAGCGCCCGGGAGCTGAGCCGCCGCTCCGCGTCAAGCTGGCCGCTGAGCTCGGCGGCCTTGCCTTGGGCGCCGGCGCCGCCCCCGACCCCGTCGTAAAGGCCCTTGTAGCGGTCGCGCTCGCCTTCCGCCGCCGTCAGGCTCGACCGCAGCATGCTGAGCTGCTCTTCAAGGCCGAGCTTGCCGGTCTTCTCCAAGGACAGAAGCTCGGTGAGCTGGGCAATTTGCGCATTGAGACGATTGAGCGCGGTGTCCTTGCCGGTGACTTCCTGCGTCAAATAAAACTGCACGAACACGAACACGGTCAGCAGGAAGATGATGCCGAGGATGAACGACGACAACACGTCGACGAATCCCGGCCAGTAGTTCATGCCGCCGTCGCGGCGGGCGCGTGCAAGAGCCATTGGGTCCTACTTGAAGTTCCGCTTCGTCCCCTACTTGTTGACGTTTTCGCGCACGAGCAGCTCGAGCAGGCGGCGCACCTCGCGATGCTGCTGGGCCTGCGAATCGACCCAGTCGCGGATCATCTGCTGCTCGCTGCGCATGTGATGGACCAGCCCCTGAATCGCTTCCGCCAGATTGGCCATGGCGGTGGTGGTTGCCCGATTGGATCCGCCGTTGGTGATCGCCTCGCGCAGGCGGTCGATCGCGGCTCTCAGGTCGCCCGACGCCGCGCCCGCCGCAGGCACGCCCGCCGCCGCTGCATCGCTGCCCACGCCGAGGTCGCGCACGGTAGTGGAGAGCCAATCCTCGAGTTCGGTATAGAAGCGGTTCTGCGCCTGGCTGGTCTGCAAGTCGAGGAAACCGAGCACGAGCGAGCCGGCAAGTCCGAACAGCGACGCCGAGAACGCGATTCCGATGCCGCCGAGCGGCGCGGCGAGCCCTTCTTTGAGCGATTCGAATATGGCGGCCGCGTCGCCGCCCGGCTTGAGGCTGTTGATCACGTTGCCGATCGAGCCCATGGTCTCGATCAAGCCCCAAAACGTGCCGAGCAGGCCGAGGAACACGAGCAGGGCGGTCATGTAGCGCGACGTATCACGCGCTTCATCCAAACGGGCGGCGATCGAATCGAGGATGCCGCGCATCACCTGGGCCGAAATCGCCATGCGACCGACGCGGTCACGCAGTAGCACGGCCATCGGCGCGAGCAGCACGGGTGGACGTTCGACCGCGAGGCCGGGGTCGGCGAGCCTGAATCCGTTCACCCAATCGATCTCGGGGAACAGGCGAATCACCTGCCGGAAAGCGAGCGCACGCGGTCCAGATCTGCTTATAGAGCACGATCACGACCAGGGCGCAGACGGTGAGGAACACCACCATCCGGACGATAAAAATCCGGGGCGAGGAGAGCTTAAATGGATCGATGTCTTGCGCCATGGTCAGCGCCCCTACCTCGACTCACAATAAGGCACGGCCGCGGCGGAAGGAAGAAGGAGGGCCGCCGGCCGAACGCCGCTGAAGCCCCAATCGACGCGCTCAGGCCGTGGACCGCTGGGCGATCGGCGGCGCCTTTTGCGCCTCCTTGAGCGCCCGCAGCATCTCGCGGTGAATGTCCTCGTTGCCCGCGAGGATGCCGCCGGTTTTGATCATTTCCTCGCATCCGTCGAGATCGGTGATGAAGCCGCCGGCTTCGCGCACCAGCGCGATACCCGCCGCCATGTCCCACGGCGAGAGGCTCCGCTCCCAATAGCCATCGAGGCGGCCGGCCGCCACCCAAGCGAGGTCGAGCGCGGCGGCTCCGAACCGCCGCAGTCCGGCGACTCGCTCCTGCATCACGATATGCTCGCTGCGCGCGAGTTCCACGTCGCCGCGGCTGGGATGCGGCAGTGCGCAGGCGACGACTGCGTCGCCGAGCCGCTTGCGCGCCGCCACCCGCAACCGCTGATCGTTGAGAAAGGCGCCCTTGCCGCGCTCGGCGGTGAACAGCTCGTCATTGGCGGGGTTGTAGACGACGCCGGCGACCATGGTGCCTTCGCGCTCGAGCCCGATCGAGATCGCAAAGTGCGGAATTCCGTGCAGAAAATTCAGCGTGCCGTCGAGCGGATCGACGATCCAGCGGTGAGTCTTGTCTGAGCCTTCGCGCGCGCCGCCTTCCTCGCCCAGGAAACCGTAGCCCGGACGCGCATGTTCGAGTTCCTCACGCAGGATTTCCTCGGCGTGCCGGTCCGCGGCGGTGACGAAATTGGCCGGCCCCTTGAGCGAGGTCTGCAAGTGCTCGATCTCGCCGAAATCGCGCTTGAGCGTGCGGCTGGCCTTGCGCGCGGCCTTGATCATCACGTTGAGAAGGGCGGAGCGGAGCATGGTGGACCGCGCAGCGGAAACGGTGGGCCCGCGGGGGCTCTCAATGCCCGCTCAGGCGAGCATGATGGTGGCGGCTGGGGTCTGCCTGCAGACGGCGTTCACGTCAAGAGCGCGACGCGCGCAACTCCTTGAGCGCGTCGACCCAAGGCTTCGCCGCCTTTTCGCCGGCGGCACGGATGTCCGGCGGCTGCTGCTGCACGAAAGCGTCGAGCGGAACGTCGCTCACCCCGCCGGCCTTGGCGATGATGTGCCATTTGATCGCCTGCACCGGATTGGGATTCGCGCCGCGCCCGGCCGCGAGGATGTTGGCGAGACGGTTTTGCGCAATCGGGTTGCCCTTGCGCGCGGCCTTCGCCAACAGTACCGCCGCCAGGCGCTCGTTCTTGGCGATGCCGGTTCCGTTGAACAGCGCGATGGCGTATTCGACCTGGGCATCGGTGTTGTCGGCGAGCGAGGCCGCGGCCAGAAGCCGTGCGGCCTCGGCCAAATCCTTCGGCACGCCGCGGCCCTCCTTGTAGAGGGTTGCCAGCGCGTATTGGGCTTCCGCGTTTCCGAGTTGCGCGGCGGTGCGAAAGAGCTCGGCCGCGCGCGCAAAATCCTGCGGGAACAATTGGCCTTCGATGTAAAGCAAGGCGAGGTTGTAGGCGGCCGCGGCGTTTCCGAGCTTGGCGGCGGCGGCGAGCAGCTTGGCGCCCTGTTCGCGATCGACGGCGCCGGTGCGGCCGCTGAAATGCAACATCGCGAGCGCGAACATGGCCTCGCGATCGCCGCGCTCGGCAGCCAGCCGATACCATTCGGCCGCCTTTTTGTCATCGCGCTGAACGCCCAAGCCGTTGGCATAGAGCTCGCCGAGCAGCGTCATCGCCTTGACGTCTTTCTGCTCGTCCGCTCGACGGGTCGCGGCCGCAAAGGCGGTGATGTAGTAGCCGCGCTGGTAGGCGCCGTAAGCCAGATCGGCCTCGCGCCGGGGCGCGGCCGGCAGCGGTGCGGGGACTGCGGCCTGGGTCGCAGCGGGCTTGGGCGGAGCCGGTTTGGGGGCCGGCTTGGCAGCCGGTTTTGCCGCCGGCGGCGTCGTGGGCGGGCTGAGTTCGACCGGCGCCTGCGCGGACGCAGGTGCGGTCACGGCCCCCGACAGGGCGAGTGCCAGAATGCCGGTCGCGGCGTGGTGCGCGATTCTCATGCGACCGTCTCCGCAGCCGCCAGCCGTCGCGCCGCCTCGGCCATCGCCGCGGCGCCCCCGCGTCCATCGGCAAAGATGAAATCGCCAAGCGCGATGAAATCGGCGCCCGCCGCCGCGAGCGGCTCCAGCTCCTGGAGCGAGGCGGCAAACCCGACGCAGGGGGTTTCGAACAGCTCCGCCCA
>VAZL01000481.1 GCA_005883445.1 Alphaproteobacteria bacterium
CGCGCTCAAGGCGGCGTACGACAAAGGCATCGTCCTGATCGCCGCTGCCGGCAATGCCGGGCCGAAATCTCCCCCGCTGTTTCCCGGCGCCGATCCGTACGTGATCGCGGTGACGGCGACCGATGTCGACGACAAGCTGTTCACCGGCGCCAATCGCGGGAAATATATTTCGGTCGCCGCGCCCGGCGTCGATATCCTGGTGCCGGCGCCCGAGGGCGATTATCAAGTCACCACCGGAACGTCGGTCGCGGCGGCCGAGGTGAGCGGCATCGTGGCGCTGCTGCTGGAACGCAATCCGAAACTGACGCCGGCCGACATTCGCCGCATCCTGACCGCGAGCGCAAAGCGGCTCGCGCCCGGCGAGCGCGACGACAATTTCGGCTCCGGCTTGATCGATCCGCTGCAGGCGCTGCAGTTGGCCGATCCGAGAACCGCGACCACGACGCCACCGCGGCGGCGGTAGAGCGGTCCTGGAGCCAATGTGGACGAGCTGCCTGAAAACAGGTCTCGGCGCGAGTTTGTGACACCGCTCCGCGGGGCGGCGGCGGGGTGGCCACTCACCGCGTGCGCATAGCAGCCGGGAAAGCTGCCAACTAAGATCTGTGTGGACCACCCTCGGGCACTGCAGCGGCCCGCGCAGGAGCTGAGCGGATAAGCGCGAAATGGGCCCGACCTCGGCCTCCGGAGCGCTCATCTAGGCAGCAACCGGAGCGGCAAGCAAGCTGCTCGGTGCCTCTGGCTAATTCCCCACCGCCGGGCGTATCCTGACGGAATCCATTTCGAATCCTTTCCCGTGTCGCCGGGGCGTCGCATGTCCACGGGTAATGGCAGGCCTCTTGGTCGCCCGCCGCATAAGAACTCGAAGGCTGCGCCGCTGCAGCCGGGCGACGAGGTCGGGGCGTACACCTATGCGCTGTTGCTGCGGATGGATCGTCGCTACGTCGCCGCCGCCGAGGAGGCGATTCGCCTCGGGCTTGAACGGCGCACGTCGGCGTTCGCCGAGCAGGGAACCGGCGCTAGCGATCGCGCCCGGGGCATGGAGACCGGAATCTACGGCGCTACGCTTCAATGGGCTCGCATCGGCGTCGTCATGGTGGCGTGTTCCTGGCACGATGCGTTAGGTGCCGATCAACTGCCCCGGGAGATCGTCGGTAACTGGTGCCTCGAGATCGAGCGGATGTTGCCGGAGACGTATGCCTATCGGCGCTGCAAAGACAGCAGCTACCACATCATCGTGCGCCCGGACGGCTTCGACGCGCAGGAGACCAGTTGCGAAGTCAACAAGATCGAGCGTAAAGGCGCGGCCTGGCTGGCGAGCGTTCGCTGCTCGGGTGCCGGGCTAACATGGCTGGAGGATGACGAAATTCGAGTTAGCAAGGACGGCTGGACGCTGGAGGCCAAGATCAAGAACGTACGTCGCGTTGGCGATCCTATTCGTTACTGCTTGGCCAACAAATGCTAAAGACCTCATGCTGCCTGACTAGCCGAGGAGGTCGCCGAGGCTCTTGCTTAAACGAATATGGGGCATTTCATGACAGAAGTACGATTTTGAAATGCCGGATCACCGCCGTCTCTGTTCTAGGCGAGATCGTGGGTCAAGCATTCGCCCCCGAAGCGATTGCGGAATGCATCTGCAGTGGCGGTGTCTGGGAAGCAGAATCGAATATAGAATGGCTTGACCTCGTGTCGACTCCGGCCGCGGCGGACTGGGATGCGTCGTTCACGATGGAACGCATCAATCTCTAGGAAAACACTGCGAAAGCCTCCCGGCGGAAGTGCGAGTTCGACCAGATACGGGAAATCCCGTTCGTTTGTAAGGCCGGTAATCTCGCGCTTGCGACGACTCATGCAGGCAGCCCGTTCAATACTATGCCTTCGTCAATTCGCTTTCCCGCGCAACGCGCTCATGCTCTTCGTTTGCACTTTTGATGCGATATTCGAACTCGCGCCCATTGTGCGGGAGTTGTTTGGTCACTTC
>VAZL01000482.1 GCA_005883445.1 Alphaproteobacteria bacterium
GCCCAAGTGCCGACGCCATGCGCGGATGCTGTGATCGAGATCGCCTCGATCGTCGCCGGGCGCTCTTACCGGCGCGACGGTCTCACGCGGGATCGCATGGGCATTGGCACGATGACCGTAAGCCAACTCACCACGCTGCTGCGGACCGGCCACGTTGGCGAGGCCTGAGCACCGGTGCGCTCGTCGATCTTGCCGTCGTCGCCGCAGGACTCGCGGGTTCGATTGACAACTAAGCCACGCTGCCCATGATCCTTCGTTCCTTCACGTTGCGCACACGGAACGCGAAATGGGAATAAACTCGGTTGCGGTTCTCGGCGCGGGACATGGCGGTTGCGCGGCCGCTGCTGACCTCGGCAAACGCGGTTACTCGGTGCGTCTCCACGCCCGGAACTCTGAGCGCCTCGCCGCGCTGCGCGCGCAAGATGGCATCGAGGCACGTGGCATTCAGCAGGGCTTGGTCCCAATCGATCTCCTGACGACCGATGTCGCCGAAGCCGTTCGCGGCGCCGACCTCATCATGTTGGTAGTCCCCTCGGTCGCGCACGCACACTATGCCCGGGCGTTGGCGCCCCTGATCGATGGCGGCCAGGCGATTTTCATCAATCCAGGGCATACCGGCGGCGGGCTTCACTTCCTGCATGAGCTCCGGAACGCCGGCTATCGGGGACCGGTTCGCAGCTGCGAGACGGTCACGCTGACCTACATCACGCGCATGGAGCGGCCAGGCACAGTCAACATCTATAGCTACACTAAACGACTGGGTTTCGCGGCGCTTCCGGGCAAGCAAACCGCTGCCTTGTTCGCATTGATCAAGCCGCTCTATCCGGAAATTCAACAGGCGAGCAGCGTGCTCGAAACCGGGCTGTCAAATCTCAATGCGATATTCCATCCCGAAGGGATGATCATGAATGCGGGTTGGATCCAGCACACCAACGGAAACTTCCTGTTCTACCGCGAAGGATTCACCGATGCGGTCGGACGGGTGACGGCGGCGGTCGACGCGGAGCGAATGGCGGTTGCGAAAGCCTTGGGTGTTCCGGCCACCCCATTCATCGATATTTTCTATCAGGCTGGACTGACCACCAAGGGGGCCCGGGAGAGCGGTGACATTTCGCGCGCATGCCGGGAGAGCGAGCCGAACAAGACCATCAAATCTCCCTCTTCTCTCGATCACCGTTACATCCACGAAGACGTTGGCTACGGACTTGTTCCCATCTCCGCACTAGGTCGGCTTGCGGGCGTTGCGACCCCGACCATCGATGCGCTTATAAAGCTTGCGGGGCTTGCTGTCGGAATCGACTATATGCGCGACGGCCTCACGCTGGAGCGGCTCGGGCTCGCCGGAAAGTCGCCCTCCGAATTGCTGCAGTTCGTTGAGGATGGTGCCTGAATAAAGGAGTGCTGATGGAACACGAGGTTCTGCGCAAGCTGAGATCAGCCACGGTCAAGGCCGGACATGACGCACTCGTGGCGTTTTCCCAGGATAATGTCACCTATACTGCGGGATTCCTGGTCCCCAGTCACGCGAGCAACCGTTTCCGTCGCACCATCACCGTGCTTGCCGGCGAGCAATTCGCCACTCAAATCGTGGTCAATGTCGAGGAGAACCTGGCGAAGCAGCGCTCGCGCTTCGCCGATATCCGCCACTATAACCAGTTCACGCAGGAGGCTGTGGATCTGCTCGCCGATGCGTTACTGGAAGCAGGGGTCGGAGCGGGGCAAATCGCCATCGAGCTCGATTACATGCCCGCGCAGGATTACATCCGGCTGCGCGAGCGGCTGCCGCGCGCGACATTCGTGCCGTGCCGGGAGCTCTATTTCAACACACGCATGATCAAGACGGACGAAGAAATCGCGGTGCTCAAGGAGGTGGGCGAGTTGACCGACCGGGTCATCGGCGAGGTCTTGCGCGAGGTCCGGCCAGGAATGACAGAAAAATCGGTTGCGCAGATCATCGGCAATAAGATGCTGGAAGGCGGCTGCGACGGCTTGAAATGTCAAGTCGGTTCCGGAGTGCGCAGCGGGATCACCAACTGCACACCGACTGACAAGGCGTTCGAGAAGGGTGACATCGTCCGCGTCGAGATCCTCGGCGACATGAAGTACTACCGCTCCAACGTGACCCGTACCGCCGTGCTCGGCAGTCCCACCGACGAACAGCGCGGCATTTGGGACGTGATGATCGGCGCCCGTGAGACCTGTAAGTCCATGCTGAAGCCAGGTACGGCCGTCGCCGATCTCTATCGCGCTTATGTCAAATACCTGCGCGATCGCGGCATCGAACCTACGCTGAAGTTCCTCGGCCATGGTATCGGCCAGACCATCCATGAAGAGCCGTACATCACCGACACACGGACCGTGGTGTTGGAGCCGAACATTACCTGCACGATGGAGCCGCTTTATATGATCCCGGGGCGCATGGGATTTCATGTCGAGGACATGTATCGCATCATCCCGACCGGCTTCGAGGCGATGACCGGAGCGATCACCCCTAACGATGAACTCATCAGGATCGGCTAATGCCGTGCTGCCGTTTTCTCCATGCTAACCGGATCCCGGCATGACGACGTCACCGGTGAGGGTTGGTGTGAGCTTCGACGGCTTCGTCACCACGGGTGAAGCCATCGCTCTTGCGCAGCGTGCGGTCGAGATGGGAGCACGAAGTCTGTGGGTGGCGGAACATCTCGGCTACCGCGAGGCGATCGCGACCTGCGTGGCGTTGGCCATGAAGACGCCCGGCGCCGCCCTCGTTCCGACCGCAGTGAGCCCCTATTTGTGGCATCCGACCCCGACGGCCATGGCCATGGCGACCCTCGACGAAGTCGCGCCGGGACGCGCGGCGATCGCCATTGGCACCGGCAATCCTTTGTTTCTTCAGGAATCCGGTCGCGCCGTCGAGAAGCCAGTCCGAGCCATTCGGGAATTCACCGAGGCCTTGCGCAAGCTGTGGGCCGGCGAATCCGTGCACGTGAACGGCGAATTCGTGAAGCTCGCGGGCGCACGATTGGCATTCAAGCCGAGCGCGCCCATTCCCATCTACATCGCTGCAATCGGCCCCGACATGCTGCGATTGGCCGGACGAATCGGCGATGGCGTCGTGTTGTCGGCGGGATTGTCGACCGAATCGGTGCGTCAATCGATTGCGATCTGTGTCGATGGTGCCGCCAAGGAAGGACGTGATCTAACGACGTTCCGCCGCGCGGGCTATCTGTT
>VAZL01000483.1 GCA_005883445.1 Alphaproteobacteria bacterium
CGTCGAGGTCGAGCCGCATGTTCATCTTCACGCGGCCCACCGCCGAGAGGTCGTAGCGCTCGGAGTCGAAGAACAGCGACTGGAACATGTTCTGCGCGGTATCGAGCGTCGGCGGCTCGCCCGGACGCATGACCCGGTAGATGTCGAACAGCGCGTCTTCACGCGTGATGTTCTTGTCGACGCTGAGCGTATTGCGGATGTAGGCGCCGACGTTGACGTGGTCGATATCGAGCAGCGGCAGTTCCTTGTAGCCGGCCTCGTTGATCGCTTTCAGCGTCTTCTCGGTGATCTCCTCGCCCGCTTCGGCGTAGATTTCGCCGGTCTTGGGGTTGACGAGATCTTCCGCGATATAATGACCGATCAGCTCCTGGTCGGTCATGCGCAGCGCCTTGAGCCCCTTCTCGCCGAGCTGGCGCGCTTGCCGCACGGTCAGCTTCTTGCCCGCCTCCAGCACGACCTTGCCGGAGTCGGCGTCGACGAGATCGTTGATCGCCTTGTATCCGCGGAAGCGGTTGGCATCGAACGGCACGCGCCAGCCGTCCTTCTGTCGCTTGTAGATCACCTTGCGATAGAAGGTGTTGAGGATTTCCTCGGCATCCATGCCGAGCGCGTAGAGCAGCGACGTCACCGGGATCTTCCGGCGCCGGTCGATGCGCGCGTAGACGATGTCCTTGGCGTCGAACTCGATGTCGAGCCAGGAGCCGCGATAGGGGATGATGCGCGCGGCGAACAGGAGCTTGCCCGACGAATGGGTCTTGCCCTTGTCGTGGTCGAAGAACACGCCCGGCGAACGGTGCATCTGCGAAACGATCACGCGCTCGGTGCCGTTGACGACGAAGGTGCCGTTGTTGGTCATGAGCGGGATATCGCCCATGTAGACGTCCTGCTCCTTGATGTCCTTGACCGACTTGGCGCCCGTCTCCTCGTCGATATCGAACACGATGAGCCGCAGCGTCACCTTGAGCGGCGCGGCATAGGTCATGCCGCGCTGGCGGCACTCGTCGACGTCGTATTTCGGTGGTTCGAATTCGTACTTCACGAACTCGAGCATCGAGGTGTTGGAAAAGTCCGAGATCGGGAACACGGACTTGAATACGGCCTGCAGGCCCTCGTCGGGCCGGCCGCCGAGCGGCTCGCGCACCAGCAGGAACTGGTCGTAGGATGCCTTTTGAACCTCGATGAGGTTCGGCATCTCTGCGACTTCCTGGATTTTCCCGAAAAACTTACGAACGCGCTTGCGACCGGTAAACGTCTGCGCCATCTCATCTCTCGCTTTGTCGAACCGTCGGGCCCGGGACGACTCTCCGGAAGGCCGCCATCCATCGCGACCATCAGGACAGCCGTCGAGACCCCGTCAGTGCGGCCCGGACGACCGCCGAACCGCCATGTCCCTACCGCCGTCCGGCAGACATAGGGCGATTCCGGGGTTTGCTCACCCCGGAATCAGTTGCGTTGACTTCACACTTACTTGAGTTCCACCTTGGCCCCGGCCTTTTCCAGCTGGGCCTTGATCTTCTCTGCCTCGTCCTTGGACACGCCTTCCTTGACCGGCTTGGGCGCACCCTCGACCAGATCCTTGGCCTCCTTGAGGCCCAAGCCGGTGAGCGCGCGCACCTCCTTGATCACCTCGATCTTCTTGTCGCCGATGGCGGCGAGCACGGCGGTGAACTCGGTCTTCTCTTCGGCTGGCGCGGCGGCGCCGGCGCCGCCGGGAGCCGCGGCGACGGCGACCGCGGCCGCGGCCGACACGCCCCACTTCTCCTCCAGCATTTTCGCAAGGTCGGCGGCCTCGAGCACCGTGAGTTTCGAAAGGTCGTCGACGAGTGTCTGCAGATCAGCCATTGGACATCCTTGTGTGTTCGAACCAGTCGAGTTTGCGGTTGAGCGTCACGCCGCCTCGCCCTTGGCGGCATAGGCCTGGACCACGCGCGCGACCTTGGCCGCCGGCGCATTGACGACCTGCGCGATCTTGGTCGCCGGCGCCTGAATGAGGCCGACGATCTTGGCGCGCAACTCATCGAGCGAAGGCAGCGCCGCAAGCGCCTTGATGCCGTTGGCATCGAGGGCGGTCTTGCCCATCGCTCCGCCCAGGATCACGAACTTCTCGTGGGCCTTGGCGAAGTCGGCGGCGGCCTTGGGTGCAGCGACCGGATCGCCGGAATAGGCGATCAGGGTCGGCCCCTTGAGCAGGGGCACGATCACGGCTGCATCCGTGCCTTCGAGCGCGATCTTGGCGAGGCGGTTCTTCGCGACCTTCACCGCCGCGCCCGCGTGCTTCATCTGCCTGCGCAGCGTCTGCATCTGGGCGACGTTGAGGCCGGAATAATGAGCCACGACCACGACGCCGGTGTCTTTGAAGACACCGTTGAGCGCCGTGACGAGCTCTTTCTTAGCCGCTCGATCCACTGCAAGCTCTTTCCGGTTGGCGGCCCGGCTTCACATCCGGAAACCGCCGGTTGCGACCCGCCGTCCTGACCTTGCGCTTAACAAACGCCGGCAGGACAGCGCTGCGATCCTGCCCCCCAGGCGCGGGCGTACGCCGCACCGGGTTCTCGAGGTTCGAACCGGTCGCGGGGCTCTCGGCCCCAAAACGGTCTTCCCCGTCTGTGCAGGCGGTTGGCATTAAGCCGGGATCCGGCACCTGCAGTCTCGGACAGGACGGACTTCCGGAAACTGCCGGAAGACCCTGATGCGCCAAGAAATTTCGCGATTGGCCTCCGCTCCTTTCAGATAAATCCCGCAGGATGTCCAAAAGGAATGAGGTCCTGACCGCCATGATTTCCTTGAAGCGCGCAAAGGCGCGCCGACAACCTGGGCCGGCACGCCCTAGGCCTCCTATGTAGAGGTTTTCACGGGTTTTGCAAGCAATAATCACGCCGCCGATTGCCCGGATCTTTGCAGGGCCGCCGGAGGTCCAATTTTCGTCATGGGCGAGCGGTAGCAAGCACTCGTCGCGACTCGAATGTCGAGCCGGCAACGGGGAGCTTTGGGGATGCAGCAGAGATTAGGTGTGACCATCGCAGCCCTCGTGGCCGCCGCGCTCGTTCACGTCTCCAGTGCTGCCATAGCC
>VAZL01000484.1:0-2402 GCA_005883445.1 Alphaproteobacteria bacterium
CATGCAGCGCCGCAGCCAACGCCTTGGAATCGAATTTGCCGATCCTCTCCGTCATCGCCTTGACGATATAAACGGAACTATAGCCTTTCATTCCATTATGATCGGTCCGCTGCTTATATTCCTTCAGGTACTTCTCGTCGAACGCCTTTACGGCAGCCTGCGGCGCATCAGGTGTCAGTCCCACGTGGCCCAGTATTCCATCGGCCGCATTACCGGCCAATTCAATGACTTTCTGTCCGATGATCGTTGTTTCGCCGATGATGGGCTTGTCGAATCCCTGCTTCTTCAATTCTCGAAGCAGCCGGGCGCCCTCCTCTTCCGTAAGGTAGGCAAACAGCGCATCAGGATTGCTTTGCTTTATCTTCAGAGCTGGCCCAGAGAAATCTATCTGGCCCGGGTCTGTCGAAATGTCCGCAAGCACCTTGATGTCCTGCGCGGCCAAAGCCTTTACCATCTCGTCGCGCCCACCCTTGCCAAAGTCGTTGTTGGTGTAGACGATCGTGATTGATTTCGCTTTCAACTGGTCCTTGATATAGCGCGCCAGTTTTGGCATCGATGTCGATTGGGTGAAGGACGTGCGGAATACGTAAGGATTGCCTTGTTGCGTAATTACGGCTGCTTCCCCGCCAGTGAAATTTGTGATCTCCGCGCGACGAGTCTCGCCCATGCTCACAATCATCGATCCTGAATGAACGGGTCCGAGCACGACGTACGCGCCTTCATCGATGGCCTTTTGACTTACCGCTTTTGCGACGGCCGGATTTGTTTGGGTATCCGTGGAAACGTAGTTGATCTTGCGACCGAGGATGCCTCCGGCAGCATTGATTTCCTTGACTGCCAGCTTGACACCGTTGTCGAAGTTGTTGCCCGGCGTCGCCCCGGTTCCAGACAGCTCCATGATCCCGTAGAACAGTACGGGGCTTTGCTGCGCCATCGCACCGAGTGAAACACTTGCAAGAACAGCAAGACCGAGCAATTGAAATTTCCGCATGACTTGTCCTCGTGTTGTCTTCATGTTTGGCTTTCGTTGTATGTTTCCGACATTGAGTAGATGTCGCTGAGAACTAACTTCTATGTTGCGATCGGGTCGGGCCGCAGATTCAGGCGTTCCGCCAAAGCAGTAAGTGCGAGCTCGTAGCCGAGCGGACCGAGTCCGCAGATCACGCCGATTGCGGCCAGGGACACAAGCGAGTTGTGGTAAATCGATTCCCGACGATGAATGTTGGTGATGTGAACCTCGACAACGGGAAGTCCGGATGCCTTCAGCGCGTCGAGTAACGCTACTGACGTGAACGAATATCCCGCCGGATTGATGACAATGCCAGAGGCATGCTCGCGCGCCTCGTGAACCCAATCAATCAGCTGACCTTCGTGATTGGTCTGTCGAAACACCAGATCCAAACCAAGAGTCGAACAAGCTTTGTGGCAACGCTGCTCGATCTCGGCGAGCGTGGTGCGACCGTAAAGATGCGGTTCGCGCTTTCCCAGGAGGTTCAGGTTGGGGCCATTCAGAACATGGATGCCGTGCAATGCCTTCTCCCAAGCGATCGAAGCGGCCAGGGAGGCCCGCGTTCTCCGCGTGGCGACCGACCAGGCATGCTAACGAAGCAATAGTATAAACGCAATTTCATATGATGATATGATATCTACCATATGAACAGTAGATCGCCAGCTTTTATCGCCTTCTGGATTGTCGTATCATATTGATATGGCGAAGAAACACCTAAAAAAGGAAACCGCTTCCGCCGTTATCGCGGCCGTGCGCAGGGGTGGTGGCGAAGACGCTCCTATCGGGGAGACCGCTTATCGCCGCATTCGCAGCGACATCGTTTTCGGCAAGCTTCCCCCTGGTCAGAAGCTAACGCTGGACCGGATGAAGGAGGCTTACAACGCGAGCGTGAGCACGCTGCGTGAAATACTAAATCGCCTGTCGTCCGAAGGTTTCATCAAGGCGGAAGGAGCGAAAGGCTTTGAGGTCATGCCGACCTCGCCGGAAAACCTTCGCCAGGTGGCGTCGATGAGGCAGCTACTCGAATGTCACGCGCTGAAGGAGTCGTTCGAAGCCGGTGACATGGAGTGGGAAGGGCGTGTCGTTGCCGCTCACCACAAGCTAGCGCAAATCGAGAAGCGGATGGCGATTGGCGACCGCGCGGACGCGGAAATGTGGAAACGCTATGACTGGGAGTTTCACCACGCGCTTATTTCCGCCTGCGGTTCTCAAGTGCTGCTCGACACACATGCCATGATCTATGATCGGTATCTGCGTTATCAAATGATAGCGGCTGTATACCGAGGCGATGCCGCGTCCAGCGAACACCGCACGCTGCTGGAAAGTGCCCTTGCACGCGACTGGCGAATCGCGCAAAAAACGCTAACGACGCATGTTCAGGATTGCGTCGAAC
>VAZL01000484.1:2418-5690 GCA_005883445.1 Alphaproteobacteria bacterium
TTGCGCTCCGCCGCGACGCGTAAATCGCCGTGCCGATGATCAAGGCCGCACCGGCCAGTGTTCTCACCGCCGGTATCTCGCCTAGCAGCAGGAGCGCCAGTGCGATGCCATACACCGGCTCCAGCGCGGCGACGACGCTCGCGGTATGCGCGGACAGCGCACGCAGGCTGCGGATGAACAATGTATGCGCGAGCGCAGTGCAGACGATACCGAGAACGACGAGCAGCAGGATGGCGCGCGCGTCTGGAACCACTGCTGTGAACGCAACGAGTGGCAGCAGGCACGCCGCAGCGCAGGCATTCTGCCAGAACGCGATGGCGCTCGCCGAATGCCCCGCCGCAAGCGTCCGGTTGGCGACCGCGAGCAGCGCGAACGTGAAGCCCGAGACGATGCCCCACGAGAGCCCCTGAACGACGCGATTCTGCCAGCGGAATTCCGGCACGACGAGCAACAATCCGCCGGTGACCAGGGCCGCGGTTACCCATTCGACGAAGCGCAACCGCCGCTGGCGCAGCGCGGATTCGAGAAGCAGTACGAACAGCGGAAAGCTCGCGAAGCCAAGCAGCCCGACGGCAACGCTGGCCAGCTGGATCGCCTGGAAGAACGCTACCCAATGCAGCGCCAGTAACGAACCCGAAGCGGCGAGCTTCCACTCAAAACGGCCGCGCGTTTCCCTACGCTCGCCCGCACGCGGAAGCAGGAGAGCCAGAACCACGCTGGCGACCGCCGCGCGGCCGAAGACGATCGTCACCGGCGACAACAGCAGCCACTTGCCCGATGGAGCGATCGGTCATCGAGTGCCATTGTGCCATCGCGAGCGCTTTTGCCCGGGTTACAATCGCGGCTACGGCTGCAGCGGCGCTGCCGGCCGGGAAGATCGGGGAAAAACTTCATGCCGAAAGACCTGCCCGCCAAGAATGTGCTTGACGCCGTGCGCAACGCTCCCGGCAACCGCGTTAAGGTCGCCGTGTCGGACATCGACGGCGTGCTGCGTGGCAAGTACCTTCACAAGGACAAGTTCTTTTCTGCGGCCGAAGGCGGGTTCGGCTTCTGCGACGTCGTGTTCGGCTGGGACATGAACGACCAGTGTTACGACAACGCGACGCTCACGGGTTGGCACAAGGGCTTCCCCGACGCGGTGGCCAGGATCGATCTAGGCACGCATCGCACCGTCCCCTGGGACGAAGGCGTGCCGTTCTTCCTCGGCGACTTCGTCGTGCAGCAAGGCAACAAGGAAGTCCCGCATCCGATCTGCCCGCGTCAGCTCCTGAAGCGCGTGCTCAAGCGCGCGGAGAAGCTCGGGGTGAAGGTGATGTGCGGCATGGAATTCGAATGGTTCAACTTCGCCGAGACGCCGCAGTCCTGGGCGGCCAAGGGTTACATCCGGCCGGAAACGATCACGCCCGGCATGTTCGGCTATTCGTTGCTGCGCGCAGGAAGGAATCGCGATTTCTTCAAGGCGCTGATGGTCGAGATGGGCGACTTCGATGTGCCGATCGAGGGCCTGCACACCGAGACCGGTCCCGGCGTGTACGAGGCCGCGATCCTGTTTTCGGAAGCGCTCGAGGCCGCGGACCGGGCGATTCTGTTCAAGACCGGCGCCAAGGAAATCGGTGCGCGCTTCGGCATCATGCCGAGCTTCATGGCCAAATGGAGCGCGCAATATCCCGGCTGCTCGGGTCACATCCACCAGAGCCTCTCGGATGGCAAGAAGAACCTGTTTCACGACGCGAAGAACAAGAACGGCATGAGCCGGCTCTTCGAGAGTTATCTCGCCGGCCAGCTCGCCTGCTTGCTGGAATTCGCACCGATGTACTGGCCGACGGTCAACAGCTACAAACGCCTGGTCGACGGCTTCTGGGCGCCGGTCAAGCCGACCTGGGGGCTCGACAATCGCACCGCGAGCTTTCGCGTCCTCGCCACGAGCCCTAAGTCCACGCGGCTGGAGACGCGCTCCCCCGGCGCCGACATGAATCCCTATGTCGCTGCGGCGGCGTGCATCGCTGCCGGCCTGCACGGGGTCGAGAAAAATCTAAAGCTCACCGTCAAGCCGATCCATGGCACCAACGTCGGCGCCGAGAACATTCCGCGCGCGCCGCGTACGCTGATCGAAACCACGCGCAACTTCAAAAACTCGAAGCTCGCGCGCGACTGGTTCGGCGACGACTTCGTCGATCACTTCGCCGCGACGCGCGAGTGGGAATGGCGGCAATCGCTCGATGCGGTAACCGATTGGGAATTGAAACGGTATTTCGAGATCATATGATGCAGGCTATGCGGCATGCCGCTATTCGGTCGACCCCTGCCCGCCGTTCGCCGTCGATCGCGATCGGGATCCTGCTCATCGCGGGATGCCTGGGGGCATGCCCCCTCGCGGCAAAAACGCTGCGCTTCGCCAGCGGATTCGATCCGCAGTCGCTGGATCCGCATGCGTTGGCGCTGCAGTATCAGACTCGCGTCGTGAGCCAGATCTACGAGTCGCTGATCTTTCGCGATCGCAAGTTCGCCATGGAGCCCGCGCTCGCGGTCTCGTGGCAGCAGCTCGGGCCTGAGCGCTGGCGCTTCAAGCTTCGCCCCGGCGTCAAGTTTCACGACGGCGTGCCGTTCACCGCGGACGACGTCGTATTCTCGATCGCGCGCGCGCTGCACAAGAACTCGCAGCGCTCCTTCCAGCTTCGCGGCATCCTGGAGGCGCGCAAGGTGGACGACCTGACGGTCGACTTCCTGCTCGCCGCGCCCGACGCGGTCCTGCCGGAAAAGCTGATTTACATCGGCATCATGAGCAAAGCGTGGAGCATGGCGCATGGCGTCGTTGAACCGCAGAACTACAACGCCAAGCAGGAGACCTATGCGGTGCGCAACACCAATGGCACCGGCCCCTACAAGCTCAAGTCCTACGAATCCGATGTCCGCACCGTCCTCGTCGCCAATCCGGATTGGTGGGGCCAACGCGGCAACGTCGACGAAGCGATCTATGTTGTGGTCCAGTCGGACGCCACGCGGCTCGCGGCGCTCGTTTCGGGCGAGGTCGACTTCGTGATCGACCCGCCGTTCCAGGACATCGCGCGCCTGAAGCAGGAGAAGCGCTTCAAGCTCGCCGAGATGACCGACATCGGCACCCAGTATCTCGGCTTCGACCAGAGCCGCGAGGAGCTGCAGTTCGGCGACGTCAAAGGCCGCAATCCGTTCAAGGATCTACGCGTGCGGCGCGCCGTGTACCAGGCGATCGACATCGACGCAATCGTCTCCAAGGTACTCCGCGGACAGGCCAC
>VAZL01000485.1 GCA_005883445.1 Alphaproteobacteria bacterium
GAAACTGGTCAGCGGCTGCGCCTCGCCCAACCGGAGGGAGAGCAGGTCGCAGACTTCATCTCGTTCAATCGCGATGACGTGCGCGAGCTGCTGAGCATGCATTCGAGCCGCGCCGTGAACTTGAGCTGGAAATTCACCGCGCCGGACACCCTCTACAGCAACCGCAGCCGGGAGATGTGGAAGATCGAGGAAGACCTCACGCAAGAGAACTATTGCGGCGGAGGATTTTGCAGCGAGCACCTCAACATCGCGCGCTACGGCGAGGCGGGGAAGGGTGCCGCGAACTGCCAGTCGAACTTGGAGGCGGCCGTTCGCGGCTACGGTATGGATCGGTCGAGCTTCAACGTCGATGCGTGCTTCAATATCTTCATGACGGTCGCATACGATGCGGACGGCAAATGGGAGATCCGCGCACCGAAGGGCAAGCCGGGCGATTACATGGTCATGCGCGCGCTGATGCCGCAGATCGTCGCCATGTCCAACTGTCCGGTCCTGTTCAACGCCTGCAACAACTTCCGTCTCAAACCGCTGACGCTGGAGATTTTGAAGTAGCGCCATGACTGATATCGCCGCAGCTTCGCAGCCCTGGTATCGCACCCTTGGCCGTACCCAATGGAAGACGCTGATCGCGGCCAACCTGGGCTGGGTCTTCGACGGGTACGAAACCTATGCGCTGATCATCTCGGTCGGCGTCGCCTTGCGCCAGCTCCTCGATCCGGCGAGCTACGCTCAGATCCCGGTCTATGCCGGCACGGTGATCGCGCTCACCCTGCTCGGCTGGGCGATCGGCGGCATGATCGGGGGCGTGGTTGCCGACTATATCGGGCGCAAGCGCGCGATGATTCTGGCGATCCTCGCCTACTCGATCCTGACCGGGCTCAGCGCGTTTGCCTGGGACTGGCTGTCCTTCGCGGTATTGCGGTTTCTCGTGGGGCTTGCGATCGGCTCCGAATGGGTGACCGGCACCTCGATCGTTTCCGAGCTCTGGCCCGACAAGAACCGCGGCAAGGGTGTCGGGCTGATGCAATGCGGCTTCGGCATCGGTTTCTTCCTGGCCTCGCTGGCGTGGCTCTTCATCAGCCCGATCGGTCCCGATGCCTGGCGCGTCATGTTCCTGCTCGGCGTTGCGCCGGCGCTGCTGACGCTGTGGATCAGGCGAGCGATCCCCGAATCCGATAAATGGGAGCGCGTGAACGAGCGTCGCGCCGCCGCGACCGAACGCAAGCGCAGCGGCGCGGCTCTCAGCGGGCAGGAGGAGTCACTTGCTCGTTTCACTGTGCTTGATCTGTTCGCGGAGCCCGAGATCCGCAGGCGTGTGATCCTGACCTTCTTAATGTCGCTCGCGTCCACTTTTGCGTTTTGGGGAATCTCCGCCTGGATGCCGCCCTATACGGCGAGCGTCGCCGCGAAGGCCGGCCTGCCGGCGCAGGAATGGGCGAGCTACGTCGCGATGGCCTCCAACGGTGCGGCCATCATCGGCTATGCCGGGTTCGGCTTCCTTGCAGATGTCTTCGGCCGCAAGCCGGTCACCATGGCCTATTTTGCGCTCGCGTTTCTTTCGGTGCCGGTCTTCTTCATCTGGACCCAGGATCTGACGCTTCTGCTGTTGGCCGGAGCGTTCAGCGGCATCTTTGTATCCGGCCAGTTCACCTGGATGTCGGCATGGCTGCCGGAGTTGTTCCCGACGCGCGTGCGCGCGACCGCCACAGCGTTCGTGTTCAACGCGCCGCGCCTGATTTCATGGACCGGTCCGCTGATCTCGGGCTGGCTGATCGCGAATTTCGGCGGCTTCAGCCAGGCCGCGGTGGTGATCGCGACGGTCTATATCCTCGGCCTCGTGGCGGCTTTCCTGCCGGAGACGCGCGCAAAGCCGCTGCCTGAGTAGTTATTCTGGGTCAGTACTGCGATAGGCGTGCGTGGGGCGGGCATCCGCCAGGTTCATCCGTCAGCGCCCTACCGAATAGGGAGACTGCAACTCTCCAGAGGCCAGCTCCTTCGGATAAATGATCACCTGCGTCCCGGCTTTCTTGAACTGATCGAGGCCGCTGCCCTTGACATTCTGATACTGCACCCAGAGCACGCGCGGGTTCTTCCATTCACCGTTTGGCGCATATTCGATCTTGCCGACGATGGTATCGAAGCTGTGCGCTTTGAGGTAATCGCCGAGCTTTCTCTGGTCGAGGCTGCCAACCGCCGCCACCGCCTGCTCCACCACCTGGCCATTCGCGTAGGCAAAGGGTGGAATGAAATAGCCGAGCAGATCTGCGCCGATTGACGGGGCCTTTGCCTGATATCGGGCAAGAAAGCCTTCGATCCCTTTGAACGGCACTGTGGGCTCCGGAACGTAGAAGTCATAGTCGACGATCCGATTGAGCAATTCGCCGAGCTGGGTCTTGATGGATGCGTATTGC
>VAZL01000486.1 GCA_005883445.1 Alphaproteobacteria bacterium
CAACACGCGGCAGGCCCTTGCCGCGATTGACCCGAAGCGTGTCCTGGATCTCGAGCAGCGGTCGATCCGAACGCCGAGTTCGACCTTCGAGGAAGGTAACATCGCAGACCTCTATGCGGACTACATGTCCGACATAGGCCTAGAGGTCGAGATGCAGCAGGTGACCCATCCATTCGATCCGAAGCGTAAGAGTCGCCAGCCTATCGGCCGACTCAAAGGTACCGGCGGCGGACCAACACTTCTCATCAACGGTCATATGGATCCTGGCGTCGAGATGAGCGGGTGGACCGTCGACCCCTACGCCGCGAAGTTCGAGGACGGTTGGATCTGGGGAATGGGCGCGCACGACGACAAAGGCGGCTGCGTGGCTGCAATTTGTGCGCTGGAGGCAATCGTACGGTCAGGCATTCGGCTTAAGGGCGACGTTTTGATGACACCCGTCGTTGCTCACAAGCTCGGCGGGGCCGGTACTCGCGCGCTCCTGCGGCACGGCGTCAAGGCCGACCTATGCATCAACATGGAGCACTCGAACAACACAATCGCCAATGTTTGCGTTGGTGTCGTGATGGTGCGATTCATTTGCTCGGCCCCTGAGCTGTTTTTCCGTTACAGCCCCGAAGCGCGCGCCGCTTATCTCAATCCCATTGAGCAGCAGATGGAAATCGTGCAGCGGATCGGTCCGAGTCTGACGCCGATCGCTTCCGATGGCTGGATGACCTTTACGCCGCATCCCGAGCTTCCCGGGTTTCCGACTCACACTTTCGACGTGATGCACAAGGAGCATTACTATTTCAAAAGCGCAACGGGGCGCTCGACGCGAGAGTGCGAGCTGACCTTGCAGTTCCGCACCGTTCCCGGCCAGACGAACGCCACGATCGAGAGTGATCTCAAGCGACTCCTCGCGCGCATCAAGAAAGACCATCCGGCGTTCAATTGTGTACTCGAAGTTCCCGCACGTGGCACCGAGCAAACCTGGAATCAACTGGCGATGGTCTGCCCTTCGCATCACCCTCTGGTAACCGCGCTGGCGGAGGGTCAGACTTTGGCCTCGGGGCGTTCGGCCGCGGTCGGCGCGCATGGGCGCCTTGGCAACGTCGGTGACGGCAACATCATCCAGGAAGTGCTCGGTATCCCGACCGTGCAATACGGTCCGGGCGACATCCGCGTCTACAAGGAATGGCCAACACCCGACGAGCGGGTGCGCCTCACTGACCTCGTCACCGCCGCCAAAGCGGTCGCGCATGCCACGCTCCGATTGTGCAGCTGATGCTTGAAGAGCGGACCCTTCAAGGGGCGCGTTCTCAAGCGGAATATCCAAAATACCAGGGCTGAGACGGTTCGAATCCTATGTACCCGGCACTCAGCGCAGCTTCGCGGTGGCGGGTCAAAGGCAGACAGCTTTCGCGCGAAAAGTCTCTGAACAACCGGAATTTACCCGTTCGGCCCCTTGATGATCTGCACCAGCACCTGCTTGCCCTTTTCGACGCGGAAATGGCCGTAGTGCCGATTGAGTTGATCGCCTCTGGCGTCGAAATCACAGATCGATCCTGCCCCTTGAAAGTTGATCTTGACGCCCTCGCGCACTTTCTTGAGGGCGACGAGGATATCGTCGATTTCCTCGCCCGGGGGATTGTCAACCGCCGGAATCTCCTTCGTGTAGACCAGCGAATCCGTACTCTTTGCCTTCTCCATCGCTAACGCCAGCGTGCAGATCTGATCGTGGGTATTGCCGGCGAACAGATAGAGCGCGTTCTCGTCAGTCGCTCCCATCAGCTTCTGGAATTTCTTGTAGCTCGGGCTTCCGAGCGGCGGGGCCGGCTGAAAATGCTCGATGCCTTCGGCGACATCCGGTCCCACCGCCTCGATGAACTTGCCTTCGGCGTCGGCCATGATGGACAGCGCCATGATCTTGCTGGTTGCGCCCATGCGGACTGCCTCGCGCACGATGGACACGAAATCGGTGAGCAGGCCGAGGCACATCACCGCTTCGGGCGCAGGGTTTGCGCCGAAGATCCGTTGCACCTCGGCACGGTAAGACGGTTGGTCGGGGTTGTAGATAACCGTATCCAGCACCTTGACGCCGGCCGCCGCGAACGTCTTCTTGGCGGGCTCGATCATGGGAATGACGAAGGGGTTCTGCTGCGCCAGGATCGATACCGTCTTCCATCCGCGCGAGAGCATGGCCTGCGCCATGGCTGGCCCCCAGTCGGTGGCCTTGGCCTGGAAGCGCCAGACCAGGCCTTTGGTGTCGCCGTCGGTGATGGCGTTGGCGGCGCCGGAGACCATCATGCAGGTATTGGCGTTGACGAGCACGGGCTTGATCGCCATCGCGATGGGGCTGCCCCAGATACCAATGACAGCCACGCATTTGTTGATCTCGAGCAGCTTCTTGGTGGCTGCAAGGCCGGCCGTCGGGCTCGATTCGTCGTCCTCGAAGAACAGCTTGAATTTGCGGCCGCCGAGAACACCGCCGGCGTCGTTGACGATCTTCGTCGTCAAGTCGGCCGCCTTGCGCATGTCCGGCCCGTAGGCGCCCTGCGAACCGGTGAACGGCAGCAGGACCCCGATATTGATGTCGCCTTGCTGCGCCCGGGCGAGGTAAGGCCAAGC
>VAZL01000487.1:0-2709 GCA_005883445.1 Alphaproteobacteria bacterium
GCGGATCGCGGCCGGCGTGCGCTCACAAAACGCGCCGGGGGGCAGCGAGTTCCCCGATTTTATGCAATGACATCGTCGCTGCCTCCATTATGAAGTAGGCTAGGTCGGCGCAAATGCGGGCGCCGCGCAAATGCGGGCGCCGCGACGTCTTTGCAGGCGCGAACGAGAGAAACAGACATGGCCAATGCTCATGGCCGCTTTGTCTGGTACGAGTTGATGACGACGGACATGGAAGCCGCCAGGACCTTCTATGCCGATGTCGTGGGCTGGGGCACGCAGGACGCGTCAATGCCCGGCATGGCCTATACCCTGTTTACCGCTGGAGGAACTTCGGTCAGCGGGTTGATGGACCTGCCGGAGGACGCAAGGAAATCGGGCTTGCGGCCGAGCTGGCTCGGATATGTCGGCGTCAGCGACGTGGACGCCGCCGCCGACCGCATCAAAGAGCTTGGCGGCGCCGTGCACGTCCCACCGAAGGACATCCCCAACATCAGCCGCTTTTCGATCGCCGTTGACCCGCAAATGGCAACGATTGCGTTGTTCAAGTGGCTGGAGGGCGGCCAAGAGCAGCCCCCCGCGCTGGACGCGCCGGGCCGCGTCGGCTGGCACGAGCTGCTCGCCGCCGACTGGGAGAAGGCATGGGCTTTCTACCGCGAGCTATTCGGCTGGCAGAAAGCCGAGGCCGATATGGGCCCGGTGGGCCCATACCAACTGTTCTCCGCCGGAGGGGAGACCATCGGCGGCATGTTCACCAAGCCCGCGATGGAGCCGGTCCCGTTCTGGCTTTATTACTTCAACGTCGGCGACATCGACGTGGCGATGAAGCGCGTGAAGGCTGGTCGCGGCCAAATCCTCAGCGGGCCGATTGAAGTACTGGGCAACAGATGGATCCTGCGATGCACGGATCCTCAGGGCGCCATCTTCGCGCTGGCGGGAAAGCGTAGTCACAACGGCATCGGATATTTCGAGCGCGTGCCACCACGCCATCGGCGCATCGGTTAATGGCAAGGCTGGCCGCCGCCGGCCAGTCCGCTATGCATTCCGCACAAGCTCCGTCTTCAGCCCGTTACACTCGGGGATGAAGCTGGTGCTCAATCCACAGCAGCATCGCATTGGCGAACGCTGCAAATCCAAACAGCACGACAGCAATCGTAACCATCTCCTCGGCCTGCATCAGCTGCATGGCGTTGATTATCAGAAAGCCTAGTCCATGCTTGGCCGCGAACATCTCCGCCAGAAGCACCCCGAGCAGCGTCAGAGAGAAGCCGATTCGGAGCCCCGCGATCACCTCTGGAAGCGTGGCTGGAAAGAGCAACGTAAGAATGGTCTGCCATCTCGATAGCTGAAGCGTTCGTGCCGACTTCAAATAGACCGGCGGAATATTGCGGATCGCAGTCATGGTCAAAAGCGCGACCGGCAGCACCCCGTGCATTGCACCGAATGTCACCCGGCCCGATAGGCTGAGCCCGAAGATCAGCAGCACCACTGGGTAAAGCGTCACCTTCGGCAGCGTGTAGAGCGAGATGAGGATCGGCTCGCCGACCGCCCCGGACATTCGATGGATTCCCATCCACACGCCGATCGCGAGCCCGATCCCGTAGGACAACATCAGCGCATAGAAAAAGCAGACGAGCGTCGCCCACGCGTTTTCGGCAAAACGCTCGCTAGGCACGAGCTTGGCAAGATAAGCCAGCGTCGGTACCGGACCCGGGAACGCGGTGGCGCCAACCACCTGATGCAGCGCCTGCCATGCCAGCAGCAGGGCGATCAGCATGATCAGAGTGTCGGTTGCGCGTTTGGTCGCGGTCATAGCTTGGCGATCCCGCGCCGTTCCGCCCAGCGCTGATCCACCACATGCAGCAGCATGTTGACGACGGTGGCTACGATGATCAACAGCAGCATCAACGCATACATTTGCCGATTATTGAAATCGGTGTAGGCATCGGAGATGACGCGCCCAAGTCCGGCGGGGGCAAGGATGAACTCGCTGGCGATGACGCCGATGAAAGCATAGCTGACGGCGAGCTTGCCCCCGGTGAAGAGATGCGGTGCCGCCGCCGGAAGTTTCAGCAGCAGCGCCGTGGCAATGGTCCCCATGCGATGGACGCGCGCGACCTTGGAGAGCACCCTCGGCACGCGGTCGAGCCCGTTCAAGGTTGCGATGATCATCGCCACGATCGCGGTCGCCACTCCCATCAACACAATCGGGATGACCGAGAGCCCGAAGATCACGATCATCACCGGATAGAAGATGAAGATCGGAACCGCATAATAGGTAGCGAAGAACGGATCGAGCGTTTGCCGCACGCGCGGCAGCGTATGGATGACGACGCCGAGGGCAAAGCCCGCCACCACGGAAATGAGGGCCGCCACGACGACGATGCCGAATGTGCGGACGATCTGGTCATTGGCCTGCCCCGAGATCAGAAGCCGAACCAGCGCGTCGGCCATCTGCGAGGGGGGAATCACGACGCGATGATCGATCAGGCCAACGCGGCAGCATAACTCGAGCAGCCCGATCGCGATCACCAGGACCGCAATCCTGATCCAGCCGACTCGACTCATTCGGCCGCCATCCCGGAATAACCGAGCGATTTCATAGATTCGCCGCGGAGGTTGTCCCACAGCCGACCGGTGATCTCGCCGAACGCGGCTTCGCTGACGATCGTGCTGTCGCGCTCGCGCGGCCAGCCGGTCGCCACAATGTCA
>VAZL01000487.1:2812-5752 GCA_005883445.1 Alphaproteobacteria bacterium
CGTCGAGCAGAATTAGGTGTGGCTGGAGCACGAGCGTGCGGGAGATGCACACACGCTGCCGCATGCCGCCCGAAAGCTGCGCAGGATAGGCGCGGGCGAACTCCGTCAACCCCATGAAAGCAAGCGCATCATCGACGCGACGACGGATCTCGGCGGCGGCCACGCCGTTGCGACGCAAGCCGAACGCGGCGTTGTCCCACACCGTCAGCCACGGAAAGCTCGCATCCTCCTGAAACACGACGCCGATGCCATCGGGCACCTCGCCCGTAACTGAACGGCCCTCGAACGTCACCGTGCCAGCCGTTGGCTGCTGGAGGCCGGCCAGCACCTCCAGTAGCGTGGACTTGCCGCAGCCGGACGGACCGACGACAGCGAAGAACTCACCACGTTTGAGGTCAAGATCGACCGGTCCGAGCGCATGAACCGCTTGCGTGCCGGCGGCCGCTGGATAGATCCGCGTCACACCGGACAGGGAGGCGTGGACGTCCTGATGCACGACCGTGGCCGTCATCGCAAGTCGGGCGGCAGGAATGAGGCGTCAACGATCTTCTTCAGGTCGACATCGTTCTGCAGCATTCCGACGCCTTTCATCGCATGCACGGTCTGCTCAAGCAGCGGCAACTCAATCCGGCCCTCGGTCCAGAACTTTGCCTCCACGAGTTCCTTTATCATGATGCCCACGTCTTTCGGTGGCAGCGGCGCATAAAGCTTGCTGAGTATCTGGATGGCCTCGTCGGTGTGCTCGTAAATGAACTTGGTTCCTTCGCGACGCGCTGCCTGGATAGCGCGCAACTTCTCCGGCCATTCCTTTATGGCTTGGCCGGTGGCCATGCCGAGCTGCGACGGAATAAGCGGCAAGTCTTTCGGACTGACGAGCACACGGTACTTGCTCTCGCCGCCGCGGGTCCGGAACAGGATGACAGGGATGGACGTGGCGTCCACCACGCCGTTCTCCAATGCGGTGAGCGCCCCGCTCAGACTGCCGAGCGCTGTCATCTGCACGTCGCCTTGTTTGAGGCCCGCCTTTTCCATCACCAGCACTCCCATCATCTCGCCAAGCGATTTCGGATTGCTGATGCCGAACTTCTTGCCCTTGAGGTCGGCTGCAGTGCGGATCTGCGAATCGGGCATGACGATCAGCACGAGGTCCGCCAACGAGCGCGAGGTGATACCGACGATCTTGACGTCCTGCCCCTGCTCGGCCGCCGCGATGACCGGTGCAGCCGTGACGTCCCCATAGCCAAGATCGCTCGCCATAGCATTGCGCACCGAGCTGCCGCCGCCCGCGCCGGAGATAATGCCGGTGATGTCGAGGCCGTGACTGCGGAAGAACCCCTTTTCGAGCGCGATGCCGTATGGCGCGCCGGAGGGGTCGTTCTTGTATTGGGTAACGAGGAGATCGGCTGCATCGACCGGCCAGGTCGACGCGAGACCGATCGCCACGATCAGGATGATGCTCTTAGGATTCATTATCATGACCCTTCCTGAGATAACTCCACTCACCGGCCGCGCGGCCTGCCGCGAGCATGCTAGCGTGGGATCAGGGAATTCGGACGTCGAACACAGCAGCCGGAATCTGCGCCCCGAGACTACTCCGGCTGGATACCGGCGTCTCTGACCATCTTGCCCCACTTGTCCAGCTGGACCTTGATGAAGTCCCCGAACTCCTTGGGCGTGCTGGAAAACGCCTCGAAGCCGACGTTGCCGAGTTTCGCTTTGACGTCCGGATCATCGATGATCTTGCGCAGCTCCTTATTGAGCTTCGTCACGATCGTCGGCGGCGTATGCGCCGGCGCGACGATCCCGGCCCACGAATCCATGTCGAAGCCGGCTACCCCGGCCTCGTCCAGTGTCGGCAGCTCCGGAAACAACGGGCTGCGCTGCAGGCGTGTCACCGCGAGTGCGCGCAACGCCCCGGATCTGACATGCGGAAGGCCGGTCGTGAGATCGGTGAACATCATCGACACGCGACCTGCGAGCACGTCCTGGATGGCCGGCGGTGAACTCTTGTAGGGCACATGCAGCATGTCGATTTCCGCCCAATGGATGAGCGTCTCGCCGGCGACGATGCCAGAGGTATTGGCGCTGGCGAACGACAGCTTGCCGGGATTGGCCTTGGCATATTCGATCAACTCCTTGACCGTCTTGACCGGCAAGCTCGGATTGACCACCAGCATCAATGTGAAGCTCCCCACACGCGTCACCGGCGTGAAGTCCTTCACCGGATCGTAGCTCACGTTCTTCATCAGGAACGGAACGACTGAAAGCGGAGAGTTGGTCGCCATCAGCAGCGTATGGCCGTCTGATGCCGAGCGCGCTACATAAAGAGCGGCGAGCGCTCCGTTCGCACCGGGACGACTCTCGACGATGACGCTTTCATTGAGTGCGACACTGAGTGGCTGGGCGATCACGCGGCAAATCGTATCGCTGGCGCTGCCGGGTCCGAATACGGCAACGAGGGTGATTGGCTTGCTCGGATAGTTGTCGGCGAGCAGCGCCGAACTGAAGAACGCCGGCCCTGCGGCCAAGAGAATGAGAAACAGCCTTCTCATGCGTGGCTCCTCCCTGGCTGTCGCGAGTTTTGTTCGCAGATGCGTCCGTCTCGCGTCGGCGGCGCATCAATTTAGGCGGTAGAGGATAGCAGATCGCGACAACCGTTGGGTTTCAATCGAATGGGAGCTTTGTCGCAGCCCCCCGTTCGCCCGCCTCAACAACCAGCCACGCCCGCCTACTACTGGGTTGGCACGATACCGAGGTACTTGGCGGCGCCGGCGATCCGCGCGCGCTGGTGCGCGATATCGGCATCGAAATCGGCCGGTCCGCCGAAATTGGGGATCTGCCCGGTGAGATTCAACCGTTCCTCGACCACCGCATCAATGGTCTCCCGAACATCGGCGGCGATGCCGTTGCGGAGTCGCTCGGGCATGGTCGGCGGACCGA
>VAZL01000488.1 GCA_005883445.1 Alphaproteobacteria bacterium
CGGCGTCGCGACGAACTGCTCCGGCGGCAGGGCGGCGCCGTCGAGTTTCAGCGCGCGTAGCGTGAGCGCCTCGCCGTCGAGCAAGAGGGGCGCGGGCGCCGCGCCGTTCCCGTTGGGCCGCAGCGTGAGCGCCGCACGCACTCGGGTCGCCGTGGAGTCGAGGGAGACGTCGAGTTCCACGCTCTCGACCAGCCAGTCGGGCGGGCGGTAATCTTCAAGCCGGATCGGACGAGACTCTTCGGTGCGCATGTCGGTTCCGTGGGTGAAGAGCAAGCAGGGACGTTTTTACTCATATACCGTCAAATCGCTTCCTGCTTTAATCGCTTCCTAGGAAGCCGCAACCCATTGTATGGGTGCGCCGACAATATTGGGAGGAATGTGATGACCGTGGTTCGCATGCTTTGGGTTGGGATGGCGGCACTGCTTGCCGCAACTTTCGGCGCTCCCGCACCGGCGGTCGCCCAAGATTATCCGAACCAGCGGGTTACCATTGTCGTCCCGTTCGGCGCCGGCAGTGTGACCGACATCATGGCGCGCATCCTCGCCGACGAACTGGCCAAGCGCTGGAACCAACAGGTCGTCGTCGAGAACCGCCCCGGGCTCGCGGGGACGGTGGGCGTCGCGAAGGCTGCACCCGATGGCTACACCCTCATGCTGACCTCGAACGGGCACACAGTCGCGGCGCTCGTGAACAAGAATTTGCCGTTCGATCCGGTGAAAGACTTTGCCGGCATCACCCGTGTCAGCTCGGCGCCGCTCTATCTGATCATCAACCCCGAAGTGCCGGCAAAGACGCTCAAGGAATTGATCGACCTGGCAAAGGCGAAGCCGGGCACACTCAATTTCTCGTCTCCCGGGCTTGCCAGCACGACCTTCATCGCCGGGGCGCTGTTTCGGAAAGCGGCAGGCATCAACATAGTGCATGTGCCGTTCAAGAGCGCGCCCGATGCGGTGACAGCCGTCGTGCGTGGCGACGCGCAAATGTATTTTGCGCCAGTCAATCTTTCCAAAGAAATGGCCGAGGCCGGCAAGGTGCGCGCGCTTGCGGCCGTGACCCCGCAACGGATTCCGGAGATGCCGAACGTCCCGACGTTCCGAGAGGCGGGATTGGACTACGTCTACGATTCCTGGTTTGGGCTGATGGCGCCGGCAGGGGTACCGCGTCCGATCATCGAAAAGATCAATCATGACGTGGTGCAGATCATCCAATCACCCGAGGCGAAAGCCAAGCTCGCGGCGCAGTTCGTCATCGGCGTGACCGACACACCACAACAATTCGACAAGATCATCCACGACGAAACCGCAAACCTGACCGAGGTCTTTAAGGAAATCACCAACTAGTCGCATTGCACGCCGACGAGGCGGCGCAATAAGGAGCGCATGACGTCGGTCATGCGCTTCTTTGTTTTGCCGCCCACCAGACGCGCAACGTCTCCGCATACGGATTTGCGTTTCGGCAATTGCGGCCGCGTGGGCAGCGACCCACTTCGCGTCGATGCGAAATGCCGCCTCGCTGGTAGCGCGCCCTCGATAGGGATAGCATGCAGCTCACAACAACAGCATGCATCCGGGAGGATTTCCATGATGAACCTGCACGATTCTGCCAGGTCCTCGCTCTGCGCCTGCGGCGCATGCCATTCGCGGCCGGCGCTGTCGCGGCGGCAATTTCTCTGCACCACCGCGGCGAGCGTCGCTACCATCTCGGCGGTGGCCGCCACCGCCGGCGGGACGGCCTATGCGCAACAGCCGAGCGGGGCAACCACGCCGGGGCGGGCGATCCTGATCAAAGGCGGCTGCGTACTCAGCCTTGACCGCACGGTCGGAGACTTCGAGCAGGCCGACGTGTTGGTCGAGGGCGGCAAGATCTCCGCCGTGCGGGCGAGCATTAGCGCGCCCAACGCCGAGGTCATCGACGCCTCGCGCATGATCGTGATGCCGGGCTTCGTCGATACCCACCGCCACATGTGGCAGGGCATCCTACGCAACGTCCTGCCCGACGGCTCGCTCGACGATTACATCGCGACCGTACAGAAGACGTTCGGCGCGAAGTATACGCCCGATGACGTTTATGCCGGCGATTATTTCAGCGCGCTCGGCGCCATCGACAGCGGCGTCACCTGCATTCTCGACTGGTCGCACATCCACAACACGCCGGAGCACACGGACGCCGCCGTCAAGGCGCTCGGCGATTCCGGTGCGCGGGCGGTGTTTGCTTACGGCAATGCGCAGACCGTCGACGGCCGGTGGTGGGAGGCGAAGGGCTCGAAATATCCGAACGACATCGCTCGCCTGCGCAAGCAATATTTCTCCAGCGACGACCAGCTGGTGACGCTGTACCTGGCGGCACCGTCCGGCTCGCCCGAGCAGATCTCGCCTACGTTCGCCGCCGCGCGCGACGTCGGTTCCCGCATCACCA